>WTGC01000144.1:0-19148 GCA_011523705.1 Chloroflexota bacterium
GCGATTGCCTGGGCGATCACGGGCAGATTCAGAAGTGGACGATGTATGACATCATCACGCGCGTCCCGGCGATATTCTGGGCGCCCGAGCGTTTCCCCGCTGGTCGGCGCGTCAGTGAGCTATGTCAGTGGATGGACATTGGGCCGACAGTGCTGGAACTGGCTGGCTTAAGGCCCGCTCAGGAGATGCAGGCGGTCTCGCTGCTGCCGGCGCTGCGGGGCGAGGATTGGCGCGGGCGCGAATACGTCTTCGCCGAGCATCCGGCCGATGGCAACTACGAAGGTCCTTATCAAACGATGATACGGAGCGAGCGTTACAAGCTGGTGCATTTCGCCGGGCGGGATTATGGCCTGCTCTTCGACCTGGAGGCCGATCCGGGCGAGGTTGACAACCGCTGGGATGATGACGCGCTGGCGGAGGTGAAGCGGGAGCTGCTGGCGGTGCTGCTCAACTGGCGGCTGGAGAGTACGATTCAGACGCGGGATCTGTTTCAGGATCACCGTTGAGAACGCATGAAGCGTTCGACATCGGCGCGGGACTTGGCGCCGGCCATGGGACCCTTCTCGGTCACGGCGAGCGCGCCACAGGCATTGGCTAGCTGGGTGGCTTCGCCCATTGGCATCTCCTCAAGCACGCCAGTGATGAATGCGGCATCGAAGCAATCGCCGGCGCCGGTGGGGTCAATCTCATCCACGGCGTAACCGGGCATATCCATTCGGTCCTTGGATGTGTAGACGCTGCAGCCGTCGGCGCCACGGGTCACGATGATTGTTCGCTCGGGACGCGCCCGAAGTAAGTCGTCGATCGCTTGTTGTGTGGAGCTGGCGTTTGTGAGTTGCAGCAGTTCCGCTTCCGTCGGTAGAAAGATATCGGCGGCGGCGATGAAGGGCGCGAAGGCGATGCGGGCTTCGTCCGGGGACAACAACTCAGGCCGCAGGTTAGGATCGAAGCTGATTAAGGCACCCGCGTCCACCGCCATCTGCATGGCTTCACGGCAGACGGTCAAAACGGATTCGCTCATCGACAGCGTCGAACCCATGAGGTGGAAACAGCGCAGCCCGTCAAATAGCGCCGGCTTGAGCATGTCGGCCGTCAGATGGCCACCCGCGCCCAGGCTGAAAACGAAATTGCGCGAGCCATCGGCCTTATAGGCGACGAAGGCGATGCCGGTCGTTTGGTCGGGCAACTGACGAATTCCATCTGCCACGACGCCATCCGCGTCAAGCTGATTCAGCAGACAATCGCCGAAGGCGTCAGCGCCGACCGAGCCGATGGCGGCACTCTTCAGGCCGAGGCGGGCCGCTTGAACGGCGAAGATGAAGGGCGCGCCGCTGGGGTAGGGTCCGACGAAGGGACCGGGTTGGTCCAGCGGCTGGTCAATGTCGGTCCGCATGACTTCGACCAGCGCTTCGCCGATCGTGAGGATATCGACGGTCACGGCTCAATCCTCGAAGGGAATCTCCGGAACGCCAGCGCCAAAAGGAGCGTCCGGTCGCTCGTATTCGCCCATGAGCGCGCGGCGCAGCGCTGTGGTCTCCGCCAGAAATGCGGGATCGGTGGCGAAGCGGTCAGAGCGACGCAGCCAAGGTGGACTGTAAATATAGTGAATATTGTAGCGATCGATGTCCTGGTGATTGGGCATGGGAGAATGCCAGACACCATTGTGGAAGAGTAGGGCGGTCCCGGCTTTGCAGAGGATATTGTGCTGGATGGGCGAGACGGTCAACTGCCTGCGCCTGGATTCCGGCAGTAATACAGGACTGCGATGGCTGCCGGGAATCATCATCATATTGCCCATGAATTCGCGCGACTGATCGGTGAGGCTGTAGCTGGCGCGCAATTGCAGCAGGGGTGGGGGATAGCTCAAGTCGCGAAATTCAAATACGCCGGAGCCGTCCTGGTGCCAGCCGATGCTTTCGCTGCGGGCGGCTTGCAGCGTGCACCAAGCCGACTGCAGGACGAACACATCGCGGTAAAGGGTGCGCACTTTAGGAAAGATGGCGGGGTGATCGATGAAGTGGGCCAGGTCCGGTTCCTTTTCAAAGGCGGCGCCAATCTGTCGCCAGGCCTCGTTGGTATTAGCGTGCAGGCGTTTTGATGCGGCCAGCGCCGCCTCGGTTTCGGCCCGCGTAAGCGCGTCTTCGATGATGAGGTAGCCGAAGCATTCGAACATGAAGCGTTCATCTTCGGTCATCGGTCCGGGTTGGGCGAGCGGGATCATGGGCGGGCCTCCTATATCGGGCGCTGTATAGGCGTGATTTTACCACCGAGTACAGCGAGGACGCCGAGATTGGGGAGGGTATCGCGCCGACTGCGTTGATGTATGCCGAGCTCATGCGCTCCGCCTTGCTCTTCCTCGGCGAAGAGGCAAGTGAACGGCGGCGGAATCTCAGGTCGCTGGTAGGGCGGCAGACAAGCGGCGCAGCGTTGTTTGTGCGGTGGCTAGTGGCATTGCGGCGCGTTAGACGCTATGTGCTTGTCAAGTTGCTACTCGTCAGGGGTTGAAGTAAAATGCTCGAGGTCTAACCGCCGGCGTAGAGATGGATGAAACGAAGCGCATGCGGCGAATCCGAAAGAGCGGAAGAGGGGACAGAATATCTTGGACATGACTGAAGAGAAGGCGAGACTAGGCATCGTCGGCATCGGGAATATGGGCAGGCAGCATGTACGGCACGTCATAGATTTGCCGAATACTGAACTTGCCGCGGTATGCGATCAAAATGGGGATCGCATTGAAAGCGTTTTCGCCGCTGATGAACCAGCAGAGGATCCGTCATCCGGTGAAAATAGCGATTATGCCGCGCGCCTGGCGGAGGCAGCGCAATTCACTGATTTCCAGGACATGCTTGACGAAGCCGAACTGGACGGCCTGATCATCGCGACGCCGCATTACGATCATCCCGACATGAGCTTGCTCGCTTTCGAACGCGGCCTTCACGTCTTGGTCGAAAAGCCGATCGCGGTACACGTCAAAGAAGCGCAGCGCATGATCGACGGCTATCGCGCCGCCAAGGAGGCGCATCCCGACCTGGTCTTCGCCGCGATGTTCATGCAGCGCACCTGGGGCCATTGGCGGATGATCAAGTCCATGATCGCTGGCGGCGAGCTGGGGCGGCTCATTCGCTGCAGTTGGCTCATTACCGATTGGTTCCGCACGCAGAGCTATTATGACAGTGGCGGCTGGCGCGCGACCTGGCGCGGCGAAGGCGGCGGCGTGCTGATGAACCAGTGCCCGCACAATCTGGATCTGTATCAGTGGATCGTGGGCATGCCAGCGCGGGCGCATGGCTTCGTCAGTTTTGGCAAGCATCATCAGATTGAGGTCGAGGACGAGGTGACCGCCTACTTCGAGCACGAGAACGGCATGGTCGGTCATTTCATCACCACGACCGGCGAATCGCCCGGCACCAACCGGCTGGAAATCGCCGGCGAAAATGGCAAGCTGGTATATGATGCGTCCCCCCCTGGAGAGGGGGGGAGTGTGGGAGGGGGGGCAAAGTCCGAGGGCGCGCTTCTCTTCTACCGCAACGAATGGTCATCGATCAAACAGATACGCGAATCAGAATCGGGTTTTGAGGCCGTACCCAATAGACGCGAACTGATCGCCTACGAGCCTAAGACCACGCATGGGCATGAGCTTATCATCGAGAATTTCGCCGACGCGATTCTGCACGGGGCGGACTTGATCGCGCCGGCGGCAGAGGGGCTGAATTCGGTCGCCATCAACAACGCGATCATCTTATCGGCGCACAAGCGTCAGACGGTTGAGCTGCCCCTCGATGACGCTGAATTCGCCGCGCTGCTCGATCAATATATTGCCAAGTCACCAGCATGAACCCGCAGAAGAAGACCCTTATAGGTAATGATAGTATCCACCGTTTGAATGGCATTTCCAAAATAATTCAATGTGTGTACGGGCGAGCCGGCGGCTCGCCCCCTTGCCGCCCTGCATTTTTAATCATTCTTCGCACGACAGTCTTACAACCACCGAGGAGACTCCAATGACACAGATTGCCGCACAGCTTTTTACCATCCGCGATTTTACCAGGACGCGAGACGACTTCGCCGCCAGCATGGCGAAGATCCGCGATATCGGCTACCGGGCAGTGCAGGTATCACAGATCGGGGATATTTCTGATGCCGATGTCAAGCGCATCTGCGATGATAACGGCTTGACCATCTGCAACACGCATGTTTCCGTTGACGACTTGCTAAAGAATCCCGATGCGGTGATCGATCAGCATAAGCTATGGGATACGCGCCATGTAGCGATCGGGGGAATGCCGCTGGAATTCCGCGAGAGCGAAGATGGCTTCCGGCGTTTTGCCGAGATTGCCAACGGCATCGGCGAGCGCCTGTACGCCGCCGGGCTCACGTTCAGCTATCACAATCACAGTTTCGAGTTCCTTCGCTTTGGCGCGCGCAGCGGGCTGGAGCTAATCTTTGACGAGACCGATGCGCGCTATGTGCAGGCCGAGCTCGATACCTACTGGATTCAGCACGGCGGCGCCGACTCGGTGGTCTGGATCGAGCGGATGCAAGATCGAATGCCGGTGGTCCACTTGAAAGACATGACCATGCTGCCGGCCGACGATGGTGGACGTCCCGTACAGGCGATGGCGGAGGTGGGCGAAGGCAATATGAACTTCGCCGGAATTCTGGAGGCTTGCAAGCGCATCGGCGTCGAATGGTACGCGGTGGAGCAGGATATCTGCCAGCGCGATCCCTTCGAAAGCCTCGCGATCAGCTATCGGAATCTGCGAGCGATGGGCTTGTCGTAATATGTGGTACATCTGCGGGCGACTCACAGAGTCGCCCCTACAAGGCTTGTCCGCTACTGCATTTTGTACAAGGAATCAACCAGAATATCGTCTCATTGAAGAGAAATAAGAGCTTCATCCTTGCGAAAGCAACCATTTCCATGCAGGCTCCGCGCAACCTAGCTCCCCCTCTCCATTACTATGGAGAGGGGGCCGGGGGGAGAGGTAAAATATGCGCCCTACGCGCCACACTACCGGACAAGCCCTACAGCTTCGTGATTTAGCGCGGTGGCGGGTGGCACGAACGTCGCCGACGCAGGATTGGCGCCGAGGAGTTGCGCGCTAGATGACACGTTTCAATATTCGACCTTACATTTTTATTGCGCCAGCGCTCATATACCTCGGCATTTGGATTTTCTATCCGATTCTCAATGCGCTGGTTCTCAGTTTTTTTGATTCGCCGACCGGGCGTTCGCGCGATTATTTCTGGGTCGGCATCGAAAATTATATCAAGCTGCTTCAGGACGATCTATTTCTCAAGTCCTTATATCACAACATCATCTGGGTGCTGCTGAGCATCGCTCTGCCTGTCGTCTTGGGTCTGCTGCTGGCTGTCTTGCTTTCGGGCCGGGGCCGGACGCGCTTAGTCTATGCCAGCATTTTCTTCATCCCGCATACGGTGGCCGCTGTCTGCGCCGCGATCGTCTGGCGCTGGATTTATGATCCCAGCATCGGTCCGCTGAATTGGCTGTTGGAGACGATCGGGCTGGCGGGGCGGCCTTGGCTGGCTGACGAGTCCATCGTCTTAATCGCGGTGAACATGATCGGCAGCTGGTCGTATTACGGCTTCTGCGTGCTGATATTTATGGCGGGCTTGCAAAATATCAGCCCGGAACTCTATGACGCGGCCAAGATCGATGGCGCCGGCGCTCTACAGCAATTCTTCTATGTCACGATTCCCCTGTTGCGCAATGCCATCACCTTCGTGCTTGTTTACACCATTATCGGCTCTATGAAATTTTTCGACCTGATCTTTGTGGCGACCAATGGCGGACCCAACGAAGCCAGCACCGTGGTGGGGCTGCGCATCTATTGGCATAGCATGCGCGAGGGGCGCTTCAATTATGCGGCGACGATGAGCACGATATTGACAATCGTCATCCTGGTGCTCAGCGTGGTGGTCATCCGGCAAATCGTCACCGAAGATGAGGAGGATTAGATGACAGTCCAGGGCGATCCCAAAAGGAAGCGCTCCTTTAATTCCTCCAGAATGGTACAAAGCGCCATCATTCATATTGTCTTGCTGGGATTTGTCTTTATCGCCCTGTTTCCGATTTACCTGATGTTTAATGCCGCGCTCAAAACATCCCGCGAACTGTTTCAGAGTTTCTTGACGTTGCCCACTGACCCGCAATGGCAGAACTTCGGATTCATCCTCAATGAGCAAGGTTACAAAGGCGCGCTTTACAACAGCCTGATTCTGTCGACCTCTTCCATGATTTTGACGACCGTCATTTCCGTCCTCGCGGGCTACGGATTTGCCGTCTATCGATTCGTTGGCAAGCAGTGGCTGTTTCTGCTGGTGCTGACGGGGCTGATGGTTTCGGAGACTTCGGTGCTTATCCCGGTTTACCAATTGCTGCAGGACCTGGGACTATTAAACACCTACGCCGGGATGATCTTGCCGCAGGCGGCGCTGGGCTTGACATTCGGCGTCTTTCTGATGACGACCTTTTTCAAAGACATCCCGCGCGCTTTGATCGACGCGGCCGTTGTCGATGGCGGGTCCGATCTGCAAGTTCTGCGCCACGTCATCATGCCCTTGGCCCGGCCCGCGATTATGTCGCTGGCGCTCATCGAATTCATGTGGGCTTGGAACAGTTTCTTCTTCCCCCTCGTGATCGCCACCAAACAATGGCTGATGCCGATGAGCGTGCGGATCATTGACTTCATGGGGCGATTCACATTTAGATACGACATGATTGCCGCGACCACAGTCATCCTCTTTACGCCGATTTTGATCCTCTACCTGATCACGCAGCGCAGCTTCCACCGAGGGATCACCTTCGGCGCGCTGAAAGACTGACCTCAATATGACAGAACAAGTCGTGCAATTTTCACCACCGAGAACACCGAGATTTCAGAGGACACAGAGGATTGCAGGGGTAGCGCAGGCGGGCGTTTCAGCGAAACGCCCCTACAACGAATATTCTTGTGATAAGGAATGAATGATGTCTGATTCCTACGCGCAAACGCTGGCGGAAGCCAATCGAGCTGTCGCCGATGCCGCCGCGGTGGTCGCCACCGACCGGCAGCGACCCAGCTATCACCTGATGACCGCCGCCAATTGGATCAATGATCCGAACGGGCCCGTTTATCACGATGGCTACTGGCACATGTTTTTTCAGCACAATCCTTATGTAGCCGACTTTGGACCAATGGGCTGGGGACATGTACGCAGCCCGGATCTAGTTCGCTGGGAACATTGCCCGATCGCTATCATGCCAACGCCCGGCAGCTATGACGGCGCCGGCTGCTGGTCGGGCAGCGTCGTCATTCAAGACGGCCTGCCGCATATGATGTACTCCGGCGTCGCCGATATGACGCTATGGAGCGTTGAAGACGATATTCCGCCTTCGGATCGGCAGCGCATCCCGCAGGGCTATTATGACGAGTTCCTGCTGGAGATCGATCAGGAAACGCAGTGCATCGCCACCAGCAGAGACGGCATGCAGACTTGGGACAAGCATGCGGCGAATCCGGTGATTCCAGCGACACCGCCCGGACTGGACTTAATTGGCTTTCGCGATCCCTTTTTGTGGAAAGAGGGCGATGGGCGCTGGTATATGCTGCTCGGCTCCGGCATTAAAGGGCGGGGCGGCGTGGCGCTGCTCTATCGTTCGCCTGACCTGCTCGAGTGGGAATACCTGAATCCGCTGTACATCGGCGATCCGGCCGAAAGCGGGATCAACTGGGAATGCCCCAACTTCCTTGACTTGGGCGCGAAGCACATGCTGGTCGTCTCGCCTCATGGCCGGCCGATCTACTGGCTGGGGCAATATGTTGAGCGCGCGTTCCAGCCCGCTGGCGCGGCGCGGCGTCTCGATTGGGGAGATGTCTTTTACGCGCCGAACAGCTTGTGTGACCCGGCCGGGCGCTGGCTGATGTGGGGTTGGGTGCGGGAGGCGCGCCCGCGCGATCAATACGCGGCCGCCGGCTGGGCTTCTTGCTTGACCTTGCCCCGCGAAATCACGTTGGACGCAGCGGGTGAATTGCGCGTCAAGCCCGCGGCTGAAATGAAAATGCTGCGCGGCGAATCCCTATTCGCGGACCTGGTGGAAGTATCAGAAGGAAACACACACCTGCTCGGTGGCGCGCGCGGCGACCGACTGGAGATTTCATGCCGGGTCGAGTCCGCGGATTGCGAAGCGCTGCGTATTCGCTTCCGGCAAAGTCCCGATGGCGAACAATTTACCGAGTTGGTCTACGACTTTCGCGCCAGTACATTGCGATTGCTGCGTGAGCAATCTACCGATACCGCCGCGGTCACCGTCGCGCCCTGCGAGTGTCAGCTCGTCCTTGGCGCCGGCGAAGCTTTGGATCTGACGATCTATCTGGACAATTCCGTCGTCGAGGTCTACGCCAACGAAAGGTTGACGATGACAAGCCGGATATACCCGTCTCGCGTAGACGCCCAAGGTCTTTCTCTTGATTGCAGCGGCGGTTCGGCTAAGGCGCATGTGGCAATCTGGCCAATGGCTAGCATTTGGGGGGACACAAGATAAACTATCCCCTGTCGATAATACGCAAAAGGAAAGGATGAAACGATGAAGAGGCAGCTTAGGATCCTCATGGCAGTTGCCGTTCTCTTGTTGGCATTGGTCCCGGCCAGCGCCGATGTGACCTGGACGGGCGCTTTTGTGCTCGGCAGCTGCTGTGAGCCGAATTCGCTCGACCCGGCGGCCATGGGCATTTCGCAGACCGAGGGCTACGTCATCAACGCGATGTACGAAGGGCTGACCCAATATTCGCGTGATGGCGAAATTGTGCCGCGGCTGACGACGGGCTGGGAAATCTCCGATGACGCGTTGACCTACACCTTGACGCTGCGCGAAGGTGTTTCATTCCATGACGGTTCAATGCTGGATGCCGAAGATGTCGTGGTTTCACTTGAGCGCCACAAATCGCTGGGCTTGGGCAATCTGGGCTTCATCTTGGCGCCGGTCGATAGCATCAGCGCAACGGATGATATGACCGTGGAGATTCAGTTGAGCGCGGCTGACTTCCAGTTCTGGGCTGGCTTGCCGCATATCAAGATCCTCAGCGCCGACGCGATCGCCGCCAACGACATGGATGGCGATATGGCGGCCGAGTTCTTCCGCGAAAACGCCGTCGGGACCGGTCCTTACCAACTGACGCGCTGGGATCCGGGCCGCCAAACCGAAATGTCCGCCTTCGCCGATTATTGGCGCGGCTGGGAAGGACCGCATGTCGAAACCTTCATCGCCCGTTACGGCCTCGATTTCTCAACTCGCCTGCTGCTGATGGAGGATGGCGAGGTGCACCTGATCGATTGGGCCGGCTTGTCCGATATCCGCCGCGCCGAAACATCCGATGCCATCAGCTACAATCTGGGCAATCCGCTTCAGGGTTTCTATCACTTCATGAAGCAGGACGGTCCGCTGGCGGATGCGAAAGTGCGCCAGGCGCTGATGCACGCCTATCCCTATGAGGCGATGATTGAGGTGATGCAAGGGGTGGCATTGCCGCTGACCTCACCGGCGATAGGCGGCACCGTCGGGCATTGCGATGTCTTTGAGCCAGTCCAGGATATGGATAAGGCGCGGGCGCTGCTGGCCGAGTCGGATTACGCCGATGGCTTTTCCCTGCGCCAAGCTTATCGTCACGCCAATGAGCCGCGCCGTTTCGCCGCCGTCCTCTTCCAGGAGGCGCTGGCGGAATTGGGCATCGAGGTCGTGCTGGATGACATCCCCTGGGGCACCTTCATTGACGCCCAGCGCAACTTCGATACCGCTTACGACATGACCAGCCACTGGCTCAATATCCCGATACCGTATTCGGGCGAGATGCTTTTCCGGCTCAATCACTCGTCTCTGATCGATACTGGCACCGGCAACTGGGCTTGGTACAACAATCCCGATTTCGACGCCTTGCTAGAAGAAGCGCCGACGCTGGCGCCTGGCGATCCGCGGATTGGCGAGTTGCTTTGCCAGGCGCAGCAGGTCCTCATCGACGACGCTGTGGTCATCCCGGTGATGCTTTCGCAGTACATCGATCTGACGCATGCGTCGGTCCGCGGTTATCAGTACGATCCTTATGGCTTCCCGGGCGATCTGCATCCCTACGATATCTGGTTGGAAAACTAGCGCGCGGGCGCCAAACACAAAGGTGGAACGCTTTCGCCCAGGCGCCTTGTGTTCCGCCTATCATACTAAGCAAGTGCATGTTCACAGTACAAATCAAGGCTGTAGGGGCGTTTGACCCGCTGTGTCTACGCGCGGCGCTGAAACGCCCACAACATGTCACCGAATGAGCGAGCGTCTCAGCGGGTCGCGTAGACACTGACCGTCAGACGCCCCTACAATGTTCTTCATTTGTTGCGTTTGTCTGTTGGAGCCATTTGATTCTCGATGGGCAAGCTGCTTTTAGAGCGACTACTGACGCTGGTGCTCAAGCTGTTTGGCATGGCGGTCATCCTCTTCGTGGTGACGCAGGTGCTGCCGGCTGATCCGGCGGCGGTGGCGGCCGGCACCGATGCCCGACCGGAGCAGATCGAGAAAATTCGCCAGGAACTGGGCTTGGATCGGCCCTTTCACGAGCAGTTCCTCACCTATATTTCCGGGCTGGCGCGCGGCGATCTGGGCAAGTCGCTTTTGACGCGGCGGGCGGTCAGCGATGATTTAAGACTGCGCTTTCCGGCATCGCTGGAACTGGCGATTCTGTCTGGCGTGGTCATTGTCATCTTGGGTGTCGGGCTGGGCATCATCGCGGCGATTAACGCGGGCAACGCGCTGGACTGGCTGATACGCGCCTTTGTCGTCATCGGCATGGCGATTCCCCCATTTGTGCTGGCGCTTGTCTTGCAACTTGTCTTCGCCAAGTGGCTGGATCTGTTTCCGTTGGAGGGGCGCTTGCATACGCTGATGGCGCCGCCGCCCTTCAGGACTGGCCTGTATACGGTGGATAGCTTGCTCGCCGGCCAATGGGATATCTTCTGGTCAAGCCTGCGTCATCTGGCGCTGCCGGTGGCGGCATTGGCGCTGGGGCGTCTGGCGGTTGGCGCGCGCTTCACCCGCAGCGGCATGCTGGAAACGCTGACGCAGCCTTACGTGCGGACGGCGCGGGCGAAGGGCTTGCGCGAAGGTCCAGTGGTTTTGCGACACGCCTTCCGCAATGCGCTGATCCCGGTGGTGACGATGCTCGGCATTCAAATCGGCTTTCTCTTGAGCGGCGTCGTTCTGGTGGAGGTGGTTTTCACTTGGCCCGGGCTGGGGCGTTACGCGGTGGATTCGGTCTTGTCCTTTGACTTTTACGCGGTCATCGGCGCCGCGCTGGTGATCGCCGTGATCTTTGTCGTATCCAATACCATCGTCGATCTGCTGTACGCGCAATTGGATCCGCGCATCAGCCACAAGTAGCTGACTTTTCCCTTTGAGGGTAGAAATGAGTTTTGAGCTCGGTTTCGATATTGGCGGCACCTTCACCGATTTCGCGCTGCTGAATCGAGACAGCGGCGAATTGGAGATATTCAAGGCGCTGACCACGCCGGAGCGCCCAGAAGTTGGCGCCTTGGAAGGCTTGGCTCGCTTTCTCGCAAGCTGTGGCTTGCGCCATGAAGAACTGCTCAACTTATTCCACGGGACGACCCTGGTCGCCAATACGCTCATCGAGCAAAAGGGCGCGCTTGTCGGCACGCTGACGACGTCCGGTTTCCGCGACATACTCGAGATGCGGACGGAGCAGCGCTACGCGATTTATGACCTGTTCCTGCAATATCCGCCCCCGCTCAGCCCGCGCTATTTGCGGCGCGGCATCAAAGAGCGAATCGACCGCGATGGCAAGATCCTCGAAAGGGTCTGTGAAGAGGATGTTCGGCGCGCAGTGGCCGACTTCAAGCGAGAAGGCGTCGAAGCCATCGCCGTCGCCTGCTTGCATTCGTATCGCAATCCAGCCAACGAGCGGCGAATCGCCGAGATCGTCCGTGCGGAGTGGCCCGACGTTCCGGTGACCCTGTCCAGCGAGATCGCGCCTGAGATTCGCGAATATGAACGGACCTCGACGACCGTCGCCAATGCCTATACGCTGCCATTGATGTCGCGCTATTTGAAGACGTTGGACGACCAGCTGGCGGAAGCTGGCTTCGGCGGCAACTTGTTCTTGATGCTTTCGTCCGGCAGTTCGGCGCTGGCGGGGACCGCCCGGTCGCAGCCGATCCGTCTGGTGGAATCGGGTCCGGCGGCCGGGGCGCTTGCCGCCGCTTACTTCGGTGAGCTGGCAAACCAAAAGGACTTGATCTCTTTCGACATGGGCGGGACGACCGCGAAAGTGGCGCTGATTCATGACGGCGCGCCTGCGTCCGCGTCCAATTTGGAGGTCGCCCGTGTGCATCGCTTCACCAAGGGCAGCGGCTATCCCCTGCAATTCCCCACCGTCGATATTCTGGAGAGCGGCGCCGGCGGCGGCAGCATCGCCTGGGTGGACCAGTTAGGCTTGCTCAAGGTCGGCCCACAGAGCGCCGGCTCGGATCCCGGTCCGGCATGCTACGGCTTTGGCGGTCGGCTGCCGACAGTGACCGATGCCGATCTGGTTCTGGGTTATCTGAACCCGGATTACTTCCTCGGCGGCGCGATGGCGCTGGATCGAACAGCGGCGGAAAAGACGCTGCAGCCACTGGCGGCGGCATTTGGCTGGACGGTGGTTGAAACGGCTTCGGCCATTCATCAGTTGGTGAATGAGAATATGGCGGCAGCCGCTCGCATTCACATTTTGGAGAGCGGGCGCGATCCGCGCAATTACGCAATGGTCTGCTTTGGTGGCGCTGGACCCGCCCATGCGGCCGGCGTCGCTGAAATTTTGGGGGCCACCGAGGTGATTGTCGCGCCGGGCGCCGGCGTCGCCTCTGCCCTTGGCTTGCTGATCGCTCCCATCGCCTTTGATTATTCGCATTCTCATCCAACCCCGCTGGCATCCGCGGATTGGCGCGCGGTGAGTGACTTGTTCGCCGAGATGGAAGCGCAGGGGCGGCGCATGCTTCGCGAGGCCGGCATCGCTGACGGCGAGACCGTGATTGAGCGCAGTGTGGACGGGCGCTTTCAAGGGCAATTGCATGAAATTCAAGTGCAGCTGCCGGCGGACCTTCGGGCACTGGCGCTGGATGAATTCAGCTGCCGATTCAAATCCCGCTATCATGAACTGTATCATTACGTACCCGATCACAGTCCGATCGAACTCTTGACCTGGCGCGTCCGCGTATCCGGGGCGCGCAAGCCGGTGAAATCCCCGCGGCTGCCTGAAACTGGCGCGGACCCGGCCCCAGCGGCCAAGGGACGGCGCCGCGCTTATTATTCCGAGCTCGCGGATTTCGTCGAGACGCCGGTCTACGATCGCTATCGCCTTGGCGCTGGCATGACCTTTCCCGGTCCGGCGATTATCGAAGAGCGCGAATCGACCATTGTCTTGCGGCCCGGCATGTGTGCGCGCGCCGATGCTTACGGCAATGTGCATCTCTTTCGCGCTCGACCGGGCAAGTGGGAAGGCGGATGAGATGCGCATCCTTTGGATAGACCCGATAGTCGAGGACCGGATATACGTAAGCGCCTTGCGCAAAGCATTGGACGAGGCGCGCCGCCCAGACACGGAATTGGAAATCATCTCCCTGCCCGAAGGACCAGCCCCGCGCCATCTGCGCTATCATGCCTATGAAGCGCTGGTCATGGGCGACATTGTAAGGGCGGTCTATCGCCAAGCGCCGGATTACGACGCCATTGTCATCGGCTGCTTCTATGATTTGGCGCTGCGGGAAGCGCGGGAGGTCTCGGGCCGAGCCATCGTCACCGCGCCCTGCGAAGCGTCCATCGCCATCGCGGGGCAGTTGGGAAACACCTTCTCGGTGCTGGTCGGCGCGGACAAGGCCATTCCCAAAATGCGCGAGAATATCCGCGCGTACGGGTATGAGCGCCGCCTGATGTCCATGCGGCCCTTGAATATGGGCGTGCTGGAATTTCAGGCGCAGGCGGAGCGCACGATGGAGGTGATGCTGCGCGAGGGCAGAAAGGCGGTGGAAGAAGACCGCGCCGAAGTGATCGTGCTCGGCTGCAGCGCCGAAGTTGGTTTTCATCGGACGCTGCAAGAGGAATTGGGCGTACCGGTTATCGATTCCGCTCTGGCGCCATTTAAGCTTGCCGAGTTTCTGGCGGAGACGGCGAGTCGATTCGGCTGGTATCCGAGCCGCCGTTGGGGCAGTGAGCCGCCGCCGGAGGATGAGATTCGAGAGTGGGGACTGTTCTGATTATGCGCCAATGCGCGTCGCAAATTGTAGGGGCATCTCGCCGAGACGCCCGCCGAACAAGTATCAGATTACATACGGGCGTTTCAGCGAAACGCCCCTACAGATTTCGGTTTTTGGTAGGTTCCTTTTTTCCAGTGGAGACATGGCAACACCTATAGCACTGAACGGGAGACCTGATAGGTCAACCCGGCAATGCCCCATTGATTGTCGCATTTAGAGCTACGGAGACTATGGCGAAAACAAGGATTGACCCGCTCACGCTGGAGATACTCTGGCAACGGCTGATCACGGTCGCCGATCAGATGTCGACGACGCTGGCGCGCACAGCCTTTTCGACCACCATCACTGCCTCGAATGACTACGGTTGCGTGGTGATTGACGCCGACGCGCAGTGCATCGCCCACGCGCACCGCAGCTTGCCGATTTTCAATCGCACCATGCCTTACACCACCAGCCTGATACTGAAGCGTTTCGGGCGCGAGAACATCTTGCCGGGCGATGTCTTCATCTCGAACGATCCCTGGGAAAATGCCGGGCACAACCCGGATATCACGGTGATCACGCCCTTTTTCAAGGGAGGCGCGCTGGTGGGCTTTGCCGCTAGCATCGCCCATCACGCGGATGTGGGCGGCGCGGTCGATACCAATCAGGTGCGCGACAGCTATGAAGAAGGGCTTCTCATTCCGCTAATCAAGCTCTATGACGCGGGCATGATCAACCAGACCGCGCTCGATTTCATCGCCGCCAATGTACGCTTGCCGACGGCGGTCATCGGCGATATTCACGCGCAGGCGGCTGCCAACCAGACGGGCGCAGAACGCTGCCTGGCGCTGCTGGACGAATATGGCCTGCCCGATTTGCGCGCGCTATCGACGGAGATTCAGGACCGCTCGGAGCGAGCGATGCGCGCGGCGATCGCGGCTTTGCCCGATGGCGTCTATCGCTCGCAGGTGGTTGTTGATGAGCTCGACCAGCCACTGCAGCTTGTATGTACGCTGGAAGTGCGGGGTTCCGAAATCTTCATCGACTTCAGCGGCACTTCCCCCCAGCAGCCGCGCGGCGCCATCAACGTGACCTTCACCTTCACGCATGGGCAAATCTCCTACGCGCTGAAGGCGACTCTGCTGCCGGATGTGCCAGGCAACGATGGCTGTTACCGACCGATCCATGCCAGCGCGCCCCCCGGCTGCATCTTGAATGCGCGGAAGCCGGCGTCGGTCAGCCAGCGGCATCGCATCGGCGCGCATATTTTTGGCGCGGTGATTCAAGCGTTGGCGGAAGTACTGCCGGATAGCGTCATTGCTGGTTCGGGATTCCTGGTCAGCACACGCGTCTTCGCTGACGCCGCCGCCGATAAGTCCATCAGCCATTCTTATCTCTTCAGCGCCGGCGGTATGGGCGCCAGTGCGCGGACCAATGGCATCTCGACGGTGCAAGTGCCGGCGCTTGCGGGAGCGGTTCCGGTTGAACTATTTGAGATCACCGTGCCGATCCTGACGCGTTGTCGCGAATTCATCTCTGATTCCGGCGGCGCTGGACGACAGCGGGGCGGGCTGGCGCAGCGCATGGAGTTGAGCTTGCTGCCTGGATATGCGGGAAGGGCGACCGTGTCGGTGCATGCGGCGGGGCAGAATGTGCCGCCTTTCGGTTTGCGCGGCGGCGGCGGCGGGGCGCCCGCTCAGATCCTGCGTGATGGCGTCGTCTTGAGCCGGGCGGAAAAGGTGCGAATTGCCAGCGCGCTTCCACTCACTGACATAAGCGCGACCGTCGGTTTTGAGACGGCAGCCGGCGGCGGCTACGGACCGCCCACAGAGCGAGAACCGGCCAGCGTACAGGCGGATGTGCGCGACGGCTTGGTGTCGCTGGAGCGGGCGGCCGACATTTATGGCGTAGCGCTCGATCCGGATTCGCTGGAAATTGACGCTAACGCGACAACCGAAATGCGCAGACGACTGTAGGGGCGTCTCGCTAAGACGCCCATTTTGGTGATTGGGCGCGCTTTAGGGCGACTCACCGAGTCGCCCCTACAGAATTCTATATGCTTGAAGACGGAAATTAGCAGCTTCATTTGGAAAACTACGAGCGGAGAAGCGGTGCAAAGCGGAACAAGCGGGATAAGGAAATGGTACAGACTGGTCCGGCAGAACCCTGGTCTGATCGCCGGTTTCGCTCTGCTCTTGCCATTCTTGCTCTTCGCATTGCTGCCGTCGGTTTTCGCCACCCATGATCCGATAAAGACATCAATTCGCGAGCTGTACAGTCCACCGAGCGCTGATCATTTTTTCGGCACCGATGAGCTGGGGCGCGATGTTTACAGCCGCGTCGTGCATGGCGCGCGCATTTCGCTCGCTTCGGCTTCATTGATCATCGGCATCGCCTGCCTGATTGGCGTCGTGCTCGGTACAATCGCCGGTTATTGGGGCGGTTGGGGCGACCGCGTGATCATGACGCTGGTAGATCTGGTGCTGGCCTTCCCCAGTTTGATTCTGGCGCTGGCGGTGAGCGCGGCGCTGGGACCGGGCTTGCGCAGCGCCATCATCGCAGCGGCGGCGGTCTGGTGGCCCGTGTACGCGCGGCTGCTGCGTGGCCTCACGATGCAGCTGGCTGAGATGGAGTTCGTCACCGCGGCGCGGGCGATGGGAGCGTCGGCGCCAGCCATCATCCTGCGGCACATTTTGCCGAACGCGGTCTATGCCGTCATCGTGCGCATCAGCATTGATCTGGGATTGGCGGTGCTGCTGCTGGCGAGTCTGAGCTTTATCGGTTTGGGCGCCAGCGCGCCGACGCCGGAGTGGGGGGCGATGGTGGCTTGGGGGCGGCTCTACTTCCTGACCGAGTGGTGGATTGGCGGTTTCCCGGCGCTGGCGATTACTTTGATTGTGGTCGCCATCACCATGGTGGGCGATGGCTTAAATGAATTGCGAACCATCAACTGATGACGACAGAATCGAGTTATGAAATTGGAAAGAGAGAGTACTGATGACGTTTGCCGGGCGACTAGACAAATTGTACGCGATTATGCGCGACCGCGGGCTGGATGTGATTGCGCTGATACCGGGACCCAATCACCGTTATCTAACGGACGCCGAGCATTATGTCTTGGAACGCCCCATCGTGACCTTCTACCGGCCGGACGAGAAGCCAATCGCGGTCATTCCCGAGTTGGAGATACCGCTGTTTGAACGCCATCCTGCGCCGGCGGAGATCATCTCTTACACCGATGCCGAAGGATACCAGGGCGCCTTCGCTGCGGCGCTGGACCAGCTCGACACGAGCGGCAAGACGATCGGCGTCGAAGGTCTGCATATGCGTTTTTTCGAGGGCGAGGTCATCCGGCAATCGGCGCCGGATGCGAGGGTGGTGGACGCGACTGCGCCGCTGGCTGAATTGCGAATGCATAAGGACGCCAGCGAGGTTGCTTTGCTGCGGCGCGCCATCGACATCTCCGAGCGGGCGCTGCGAGCGATGTTCGACGAAGTCCAAGTCGGCATGAGCGAGATTGAGGCGGCGGCGATTTTGGAAGGACATATCAAAGCGCTCGGTGGCGATGGCTTGTCCTTTGGCACCATTCTGCACGCCGGCGCCAATACACCGCTGCCGCATTCGGGTCCGCTGGATTATCGCATCCAGCATGGCGACCCGCTGATTGTCGATTTCGGCGCGACTTACGAGGGATATTGCGCTGACATCACGCGCACGGTCTTCGTCGGCGAGGTGACCGATGAACAGCGCGACTTCTACGCGGTCGTACAAAAGGCGAACGAGGCCGGTCGGCAGGCGGCACGGCCGGGCGCCACCTGCGAGTCAGTGGACATCGCCGCGCGGCAAGTCTTCATCGACGCAGGTTATGAGCATTTGATTCGTCACCGGACGGGCCACGGCTTGGGCATGGAGGCGCACGAAGCGCCCTACATCGTGATCGGCAACAAGCGCGCCCTGGAGCCGGGCATGGTCTTCACCGTCGAGCCGGGCATCTATCGCATGGGTGAAATCGGCGTGCGCATCGAGGATAATATGCTGATTACCGAAGACGGCGCCGAGAGCCTGACAAGATTTCCCCGAGAAGTCATGGTGATTTAGGCGAGACTGGCATTTGCGCGCCGGGACGATTTTTGTGCCAATGTGTCATTCCCTTCGGCGTGGCGGCTTTACGGCGGTCGGGTCTGGAAGCAGGGTAGCCGGGCGCGGGTTTGCAATGGAGTCCAAATGCTCTCGTATTCGTCAATCCTCTCTGCTTGCCCTCGTCCAGCAGAGTCGGTGGGACTAGTCGCTGAGCTAGTTGTTGCCTGGCAACAGGGGACGGGATATTATTGGCGAAGGCAGTTTGTTGTAGTGAAAGGGTATGTCAAATGAATACGCATTTGACGAAGGAACAGATCAATTTTTATCGGGAGCAGGGCTACATCATCATTGAAGACTTATTAACGCCGGACGAGCTGGAGACCTGGCGGCGGAATGTCGCCGATGCGGTAGCGCAGCGCGAAGGGCGCATCACCGCTGGCGGCATGCTGGCGTCCGAGCGCATCGTTGACGTAGAAAGCGCCTATTTTGACAAGGTCTTCGTACATCGGCAGAATCTGTGGATTGATCACGCTGGCATGCGCGAGCTCATGTGGGATCCGCGTCTGGGCAAAATGGTGAGCGAGCTGGCCGGT
The DNA here is from genome assembly GCA_011523705.1 of Chloroflexota bacterium. Taxonomy (GTDB): domain Bacteria; phylum Chloroflexota; class Anaerolineae; order Aggregatilineales; family Phototrophicaceae; genus UBA6055. Next base: position 18,945 of record WTGC01000144.1, read on the forward strand.
GTCGATGGCATGCGCATCTGGCATGACCAGGCGCTGATCAAACAGTCTTGGGCGAACCCTACCGGTTGGCATTTGGACAATGCCTCCTGGTCTTATTCATCGCGCGCTGCCATCACGATTTGGGTGGCGCTGGACGACGCCACGCGCGATAACGGCTGCCTCTATTTCCTGCCGGGCGCGCACAAGACGGCCACTTTCGAGCAT
>WTGC01000144.1:19158-19994 GCA_011523705.1 Chloroflexota bacterium
AGCGACCTATTTGAACTCTATCCACAGTGGGCGGAATTGCAGTCGGTAGCGGCGACGATGAAAGCGGGATCTTGCTCCTTCCACAACGGTTTGATGCCGCATGGCGCCGCGGCCAATATGACGCCGGGCACGCGGCGGGCGATGACCTGCGGCTATATGCCCGATGGCTCGACCTTCAATGGCAAGCAGAGTGCCTTGCCGCAAGCCTACTTCGAGTCGCTGGAGATCGGCGATGTGCTGGACGACGATTCAATCAATCCGCTGATCTGGCACAAGACGAAACCCTATGTAGGCGCTTAATTCCAAGCCAAAGGAGTCAATCTGATGAAGAACGAATTGACGCAAGAACAGATCGACTTTTATCAGGAGAATGGCTATATCATCATTGAAAACTTTTTGTCGCCCGAAGAACTGGAAACCTGGCGGCGCAGCGTTGACGATGCGGTGGCGCGGCGCGGAAACCGCAAGCATGCTGATAGGAGCGAAGTGGACGACGAGAGCGAAGAAGGCAAGTATCGCCGCTTGCGCTTTGTGCAGCGCCTCAACTTATGGCAGGATCACGAAGGCATGCGCGAGCTGATGCTGGACCCGCGCCTGGGCAAGATGGCGAGCGAGCTGGCGGGCGTCGAAGGTATGCGCATCTGGCATGATCAGGCGTTGAACAAGCAGCCCTGGGCCAACCCGACCGGCTGGCACCTGGATAATCCGCTCTGGTCTTATTCCTCGCGCGATGCCCTCAGCATCTGGGTGGCGCTGGACGACGCCACGCTGCAAAACGGCTGCCTCTATTTCTTGCCGGGCGCGCACAAAACCGCCACATTCGACACTTCGAATAT
>WTGC01000137.1 GCA_011523705.1 Chloroflexota bacterium
GGATCAAGCAAGACGGCGATGAAGTCCAGCCCGGCGATATCATCTTCGTCGTCGAAAGCGATAAGGCGCTGCAGGAAATCGAGGCTTTCGACGGCGGCATCCTGCGCATTTCACCGGAGGCGCCGCCGGTCGGCTCGACGGTGAAAATCGGCGAGCTGCTCGCCTATCTGGTGGCGCCGGGCGAAACGCCGCCCTTTGAACTTGCAGGAGCGGACCTAGCCGCTCAGACCTTGCCTTCTGCAGCGCCCGAGGTTTCTGAGGCCGCGCCAGCTGCAATGGCGGCAAAACCGGTCAGGCGCGCTCGTGATGGCGGACCAGCGATCAGCCCACGGGCGAAGCGGGTCGCGCTGGAACTCGGCGTCAACTGGGCGAGCTTGAGCGGCAGCGGCAGCAGCGGACGCATCATCGAACGCGATATTCGCGCGGCGGCGCAAGTTGTTTCCCCAGCGGGCGACCTGGACATCAATATCAGCCCCGTCGCCCGACGGGTGGCGCAGGAGGCTGGCATCGCCCCGGCCGATTTGGCAGCGCGCTTCCCCGGCGCCCGCATCACCCGCGCCGACGTGGAGCAGTTGGTGGCGCAACGGGGGGCAGAAGCGGCGCCAGAACGCCAAAAGCTCTCGCAAATCCGGCGACTGACCCGCGACCGCATGGTCGAAAGCGCGCGCGCGACCGCGCCGGTCACTCTGACGACCGAAGCCGACGCCAGTGAACTGCATCAGATGCGGCGCCACCTGCGAGCCGACGGCGCCGACATCGTGCCTTCATACAGCGATCTGTTGGCGAAAGCGGTTGCAGCGGCGCTGGCGGAGCATCCGGCGCTCAAAGCCTCAATTGAAGGCGACGAGCTTGTCCTGCACAGCGCCATCCATATCGGCGTCGCCGTTGACACCGAGCGCGGCCTGCTTGTGCCGGTGATACGCCAAGCCGATCGCCTGTCGCTGCTGCAATTGTCCGCCATCAGCGCCGACCTGGTGAAGCGGGCGCGCGCCGGCAAAACCTCCGCCGAGGAATTGCAAGGCGGGACCTTCACCATTACCAATCTGGGCATGTATGATATTGACGCCTTCACCCCGATCATCAATCTGCCGCAATGCGCCATCCTGGGCGTCGGCAGAATCGTCCCGCGCCAGGTCGTGCTCGATGCCGAAGCGCAGCGCCTCGCCATCCGGCAGATGATGCCGCTCAGCCTGACTTTCGATCATCGCGTCGTCGATGGCGCGCCGGCCGCCCGCTTCTTGCAGCGCGTCAAGCAATATGTCGAAACGCCTTATCTCTGGCTGGTGAATTGAGAAACGAGGAGCGCATCGTGAAGTTAGTGACATTTGTGAGTGACGAAGGGCTTCGGCCGGGCGTCTTGACCATCCGCAAAGGGCGCGAAGTCATCATTGATCTGCAGCAGGCCGACCCGACCTTGCCGGGCAGCGTGCGTGGCTTGCTCGAAGGCGGTTCGGCCGCGCTCGGTAAAGCAGCCGCAGCAGCCGATTCCGCGAGGGAGACGCTGGACGCCAGCGCAGTCAAGCTGGCCGCGCCCATCCCCAATCCCGGCAAAATCCTCTGCATCGGCTTGAATTACGCCGATCACGCCGCCGAATCGGGCCAGCCATTGCCCGATTACCCCATCGTCTTCAGCAAATACAGCAACACGGTCATCGGCAGCGGCGATGCCATCATCCTGCCCAAAGTGACCGATATGGTCGATTATGAAGCCGAGCTCGGCTTCGTCATCGGCAGACGGGGCCGCCATATCAGCGAAGCCGAGGCGCTGGATTATGTCGCCGGCTATATGCCGATCAACGATGTCAGCGCGCGCGATTACCAGGAGCGCGTCAGCCAATGGACGATGGGCAAAAGCTTCGACACCTTCGCGCCGATGGGACCGGCTCTAGTCACCGCGGATGAAGTCGGCGATCCGCACAATCTGGCGATCCGGCTCTGGATCGGCGATGAGGTGCTGCAAGATTCCAACACCAGTCAGTTGATCTTCAGCGTGCCCAAGCTGGTGGCGGATATCAGCGAAGTTATGACGCTGGAGCCGGGCGATATCGTCTCGACCGGGACGCCGCCCGGCGTCGGCGCCGCGCGCAGCCCACAGCGTTTCTTGCGCGCGGGCGAGACCTGCCATATCGAAATCGAGAAGCTGGGGATCTTGAGCAATCCCATCATCGCCGAATCAAGCGCCGATTAATTCATATCATGCGCTGTGCCACTCCTGACTGAAACGCTGTAATATTAATCATCGCCCTTAACCGCCGCGACTTAACAGCGATTTCCAGATTCCGCTCAGCATGCCTCCCCTTCCCTAGCTCGCCGAGGAAGGGGCCGGGGGATGGGGTTGTACCGGTCCCGGCGTTCCTCCTGCGTTCAGCGCCAGGTTGCCGCCATCAAATGGAATCAGCGCGCCGGTGATCCAGGACGATGCGTCCGAGGCGAGAAAGACCGACAAGCCGGCGATGTCTTCCGGCCGGCCCAAGCGGCCAATTGCAATGCCGGCGAGAAACTGCGCCTCCAGTTGGTCATCGGCCGCCATGCGCTGCGCCAGACCGGGATTGATCACCTGCGCCGGCAGAATGGCGTTGACGCGCACGCCGCGCCCGCTCCATTCCGTGCTCAGTTCGCGTGTCATCTGGGCGACGCCGCCCATGCCCACGCTGTAAGGAAAGTTGCCCCGCCCCAACGCGCTGACCCCGCCGATCGAGCAGATGTTGATGATGCTGCCTTTGCCCGCCGCCAGCATCCGCCGCCCGGCCTCCTGGCAGCAGCAGAAGCGCGCCACCGTCAAGCCATGCACCACTTCCGCCATCACGTCCAGATCGATGTCTTCCGGCTTGCCCAGCACCCCCGGTCCGGCGACATTGCCCAGAATGTCGATCCGCCCGAAGTCGTGATCCAGCCGCGCGAACATCGCCCGAATCTGCTCGATCTTGGTCACGTCGCAGTTCACCGGCAGCGCGCGCCGACCGAGCGCCCTTATCTCATCGGCAGTGGCTTGCAGCCCGGCCTCGTTGATATCGGCGATCAGCAAATCCGCGCCGGCTTCGGCAAACGCCAGCGCCATCGCCCGCCCCATGCCGCTCGCCGCGCCCGTCACCAGCGCCGCTCGGCCTTCGAGATTGAATAGGTCTTGGATCATGGCTGGCTCCCTTGCTCATACCCCCACCCCAGACCCCTCC
>WTGC01000029.1 GCA_011523705.1 Chloroflexota bacterium
TCATGTGTCGGCGGGATTCTGAAATTTTTCAAAGAGACAATTTTGCGGCGGCGATTTCCAAAATGAAAATGGAGAGGCTCTCTCGGCGTGAGGGCCTGAGAGGCATGTGAAGCCGACAAGGTCAACGGGAAAATCCACTTGTGGAAGGTAATCCCTCAGTTCGAGTTCCCGGTAGTTTCGGCCGTTCCCGCAGTTAAAGCCAGCGGAAATGTCCCAACTTGGGACATTTCCCAACATCTCCGCCTGGTTCCCGTAGTTTGAGTTCCGGAGGCTTCGACCTTTCAACGGGAAGATGCACTAGCGGGAAAGAACGAGAACAAAACTCAAGCCGCCGTCAGTCCGCTCAGGTACAACTCCTACGCCTCTGCACGGTCGCGCCAACTGAACTTCGTGGCCCAGGTCGAGGAATAGCCGCGCGCGTCCTTTCGTCTCTCTTCAGGGCCCGGTAAGCTTTCGTGATTGACTCCATCTCTGCATTAGCCTGCTTATACAGATCGATCTGCACTTTCACGCCCACACACATTACCGCATGCTCCGACGGATGAAGTGTTCCGGCCCGCACCTCGGCCTTACCCTTTGTCAACGTATCGACAAACCGCGCAACCGGTCGGGTATCCGCTCATCGATCAGGGATGCGTCGCCGCTGAGAGCATTCGCGGTCAGCAGTTTCCCTGGCTGAGCACCAGATCGGGGCGCAATGCCCGAACTTGGCGCCTTTCCTGTTTGCCGAACTCTCCCAGGTACCGTTCGAGTTGGTCGCCGCGCGTGTCCAGCGGGTACAGACACCAGAGCTCGTTGACGTTTCAACCAGCCATCCCAGCCGTAGGGGCACCCCTTGTGGGTGCCCTGGTCGTTGCTCCCTTGTGTGCCCTTCGTGTCCCTTTGTTGCCCTCCCTGGAACAAAGAAAGGTGCTCTTCGCGCCCCTTCGCGTGACTTCGCGGATCGAAAGGTTGTGTCTACAACGAGATTCAAGCGAAAACCATCCCGAACAGGCCTGCAGACGTTCTGTCCTTGTTGAATTTCGTACGGCCTTCCCAAAATGTCTACGGAACCTGGTGTGTCTCTTGTCTGCCGGTCGAATCGGCATCCGGCAGAGTTACAAAACAGGTCGCTCATTTTCAAGGTGCGGCCACTACCCGGAGGATGGCCAGTGTCCTTTCAAGCTCCCAGACTTCCATTTCAACGGTGGGTTTGAGGGTCTTGGTGTCGTAGACAATGAGCCTCAGTTCGTACTCGCCCGGCGGGATATCGGCAGGAATGTCCAAGTGGATCCAGGTATCGAACTGTTCAGCAGGGCCCCCGTCGCCGGTGACGGTGTGATCCGTCTTCCACAAGACCAGATCCTTGAGATAGACCTCGGGCGACTCAGCGCTTCGCAGTCGAAGGGAAACTGAGTATTCGATTCCCAAATCATGCGCCGTCTGCCATTGCAGGACTGTCCATATGTTTCGCGACTTTCGAATAAGAATTGGTTCCTCAATCGATAGCTGGTCCTGTCCACGACCCAAGGCAACCGCCAGCAATTCTATGCCACCGTCATAGACGACGTGCAGAGGCTCCAAAAATTCATAGGGTTTCCAAGGAGTGCTCAGGGATACATCTGTATAACGGTGGACTCGGAAACTGCCGAGATCTTCGCTATCACGGTAATGGCCGTATTTACCGAGAAGAAAAGCGAAGCGTTCGTATTCATCGCCAGTCCAGACGGATTTCAGGTTCCACTCTACGACATTTACGGTGGAGAGGTCGTCAACTGCGAGCATTGTCGACTGGATTCTATTCGCAAAGTCGGGCATTGCAGTATGAAAGAGATAGGCAGGCGTCTCGCCTTGATACAGATAGTCGAAAGTATGACTTCGAAATCCTGCTTTGAGTGGCTGTTGCCGCTGGCCGTCTGGGATCAGGAAAGCCGTTTCGGGGTTGTGCGGCTGCGCATTCAGATACTTGGTCAGGATTGACCACTCGAATTCGTATTCGCTTCGGATTTCGGGCGCGTCCGCCCACTTCTGGAAATAGGTGAGGTAAGTGACCACACCCTGTACCAGTATCATGCCACCAACGACGACTCCTACAACGATAGCATATCCAGTGTCATGTCTTGAGAAGAAGCCCTTTTTCAGAAACTTTGCCGCCTCCCAGACGCCGACTCCCAAGAGCAGATAGATTGCCGGCACAGCTCCAATCATGCGAGTCGTGTTAGGAAGAGGAAAGTGATCTACGGCTAGTGTTGCAGGCAATAGCATCACCCCCAACCAGATGAGCAGCAGACGAAACTGCGGGAGCCTCCAACGCCGCGCTGCCACACAAACGCCTAGCCAGAAGAAAGCCGCTTCCCATACGTTTAGCATGGGTCGGCTGGCAAAGTTGCTCCGCCAATCCGGGTCACCGCGGATACCGAAAATCTTCAGATAACCCCAAACATTTTGAAGATAGAGCCAAAATGGCTCGCCCTGATTGAGACTGGGATCAAAAAGCCAAAGTGACTTGCTGCGGAGGAACAGATGCTCAGGATTAAGAGCAAAGTGGATGAGCATAGGTGCGGCCACGAGCCCGTAAGCGCCCCAGAAGGCAAGCAACCAAGGCAGTTCGGCGCGCATACTACCCCAGGAAACAAGGCGAACAGGCCATAAGAAACTCAGGGAGAAAAGAATGTATAGGAAGGGTGTAAAGCGCGCGGGTACATAAGTGTGCAGCAACAGGCCGGCGCACGCGCCCGCGAGGACGATTCGCCACCAGGAGCCGCGAGAGCTTGCTCGTCGTCCCCAGCCCCACTGGAAAAGAGCCAAAGACAAGCAAAGAAACAGCATAACGGGCTGAGCTGTGTTCGCCGTGCGCCCAAGAACGGTATGATTCGTGGATACCACCAGAAGGCCTGCTGCAACTCCACCGATCACGAGACCTCGCCACGGACTGTCCCGCCCGCTCTCGTCTTTCCCGAAGAGCAGCCGGCCAAGCCAGAAAACAGCAAAGATTGCGCTCACGCCGGCCAGAATCGTGGGCAAGCGAACGGCCAGTTCTGTCCGGCCCATGAGGGATACAGTCAGCGCTATCGGATAGATGCCCAGCCATTCGCGACCATTGTTCTTGGCAATCAGAAGTTTAGGGCTTGACGGGGGAGCCAAGCCGTGATATGCTTAGG
>WTGC01000184.1 GCA_011523705.1 Chloroflexota bacterium
TCAATCAGCACCAGCGCCGCCAGCTCGCCACCGGTCAGCACATAATCGCCGATGCTGATTTCATCGCTGATCGCCAACTCGCGCGCGCGCTCATCGACGCCTTCGTAATGCCCGCAGACGAGGATGAGGCGCTCCCGTTGAGACAGCTCGGCCGCCACCTGATGCGTCAATACGCGACCCTGCGGCGACATCAGAATGACCGGCGTTTCGTCATGTTGCCGGACCGCCTCGATGGCGCGCGTCAACACATCGGCTTTGAGGATCATGCCCCCGCCCCCGCCGTAGGGGCTGTCATCGACCTTGCGCTGCTTGTTGCCGGCGTGGTCGCGGATGTCGTGGACCTGAAAGTCGAGCAGACCATGCTCGCGCGCCTTCCACATCATGCTCTCGGACATGACGGCGCTGAACATATCGGGGAAAAGCGTCAGCACGTCGATCTTCATGGCATTCAAAGCGACGACGAGATCCAACTACAGCCAGTTTACGTCTAGGCCGAAGACCTTCGCGGACAGACCGAAGTCGGCCGCCGACGCGCCTTGGGTCAGAATATAGTGCTGCGACGTCATTTGCTCGAGCAAAGCCGGTCCGTCCTCAACGCGGATGACCGCCGCGACTTTGGACAATCCCGATTGCGGCGCGTGAAAATAGTCCTCCAACTCGCCTTCAATGACCGTCAAGCCGGCGCAATCCGGATTCAATTTGACCAACGCAACATCACCGAGGGGCAGCCGCCCGTCGATGGCGCCGCCTCGCCCATCAAAGACATCAATCACACTAGGGCGCAGCGCCCAGCTCTCAACGGCGTAAGATTGTGGCAGCACGCCCAGGTAACCGCAGTGACCGGCGAGCAGATAATTCTCGGCGTCGGCTACCTCAGGGAAAGCGCCAATGTCCATGTGGTCGAGCACCGGCTGGCCCACCAGGAAGGGATAGATATTGGTCATCACGGCCGGCGTCGCCAAACAGCGATCGACCAGGTGCTGCGTCATCATGGACAAAGTGTCGGCCTCGCAGCCCCAAATCAGTTGATGGTCTTGATACAGCATGTTCCAGACGAGGCAAGGCGTCGCCAGCATTGATGGAAACTCGTTGATACAGTTGATGCCCATGCCTTTGATTTCCGGTTCTTCGGCGAGGATTCGCTTCAGCGCGACATAAAGGCGCAGCGTGTCGTCCAGCGCTTTATCGGGCACATTGACGATGGGCAGTCGCGGCTGCCAAACCTCCCAAACCGACCGCAACTGATCATCACTGACGCTGCGGACTGCTTCTGTCAGCTGCAGCAGGCTGCGCTCTTCTACTGTGATGCCAAAACGCTCGAACATGCGCTGGCTGTTTTCACGCTGCCACCAGTAAAAGCGCTGGAACATGTCGGCATACAAGCCAGCGCCGACGTCATCCTGGAAGACCAGAAATCGCGACTGAGACAATTCCCGCTTGGCGGCGACGGCTCGGCAGAGGATTTCAGTTTGGCGGAATTCGTAAGGCGTGAAGACCTCAATGCCGGCGCTGCGCAGCCAACCGGTGATCTCCCAATCCCAGATCGCCGTCGAGCAGAATTCCGATGTCAATACGACCAAGGGCAGCGGCTGCGCCCGGAAAGTTTCCAGCATCTGATAAGCCGCGCCCGAGAGCTGGGGCAAGACGATCAAATCGGCGCTGGCTCGGCTCAGGTCGGCGCCAAAGGGCAGCGGTTCCAGAAACTGCGCGACCGGTTTCAGTTGATCGAGCAAGCGCTCAAGCTGGGTACGGAAAGCTTGGCTTGCCTCCGTTCCAAAATACAGCGGCTGCAGATTCGCTCGCGACATTGGCGCCCGCCGGTCCTCAATGCAGGTCGATCGCTGAAGGAATTATAACCCGTGCCGGCAACTGCCGCGCAAGATTTGACAAGGCGCATGCGCGCGCCTATACTTCAAAGCAACTTATTATCGATTATCGATTAAGAAGTCGCTTGAATAAAGTATTGTGTTTGTATTTGTTTTGAGTCGGTTCACGTAGCATGCAGACCGGCGCCTCACCCCGGATGACGCTGCCCCATGTCGGCTTGCTCAACCCGTTGCATGGCTCGCGGCGCGTGAAGTACTGGTTGGCGCTGCCGGCCTTCGTTTTCATCATCGCCGGCATCATCTATCCGACAGGTTATCTCCTCTACAATTCGATGACCGCTTGGAGCCTGACCCGCCTGGACTTGGGGCAGAGTTTCATCGGTCTGGACAATTATGCCAAGCTGCTGGCCGATCAGCGCTTTTATTCATCGCTGAGCATCACCGCGATTTTCACAATCGCGACGACTTCGATTCAGACGGTCCTGGGCGTGAGCCTGGCGCTGCTGCTGAATCGCAATATCCGTGGCGAAGGGCTGGTGCGCACACTTCTGCTGATCCCCTGGCTGACCGCGCCCTTCATCAGCGGCTTCAATTTCCGCTTTATGATGGCGCCGAATATCGGGGTCATCGCGCAAATGCTGGATTTCCTCGGATTTGACGCCATCACGCAAGCCTCGATATTGGGCAGTCCCAAGTCTGCTCTCGGCGCTCTGATTCTTGTACACGTCTGGAACGGTGTGCCGGGCACCATGCTGGTGGTCACCGGCGGCTTGAAGACAATACCGGAGGAACTTTACCTGGCCGCCCGCGTGGATGGCGCGGACCGATGGCAGCTTCTCCGTTACATCACCTTGCCATTAGTGCGTTACGCGGTGCTGATATCGGCCTTCTTGACGACGCTCTTCATCTTCAAAGCCTTTGAAATGATCTTCATTATGACCGGCGGCGGACCGGGAGATTCAACAGAAGTGCTGGCGGTATACCAATACTGGGTGGGAATCCGTACGCTGAATATCGGCTATGGTTCCAGCATCGCGGTGGTGCAGCTGGTCGTCGCCTTCATCGTCAGCATCATCTACGCGCGTTTGATGTTCAGCCAGGCGGATTAAGATGGACAGCAAAATGAGCCGCGCCAATCGACTTCTGACTTATGCCATGTGGCTGTTCTTGCTGATCGTATTTCTGTTTCCCATTTACTGGCTGGTCGTCAGTTCATTCAAGACCGAGGGTCAACAATTTGCGATACCGCCAATCTGGTTTCCGGCGCCGGCAACGCTGGAAAACTACATCAGCCTATTCAGCGACGCCAAGGTCATCAACTCATTGAAAAACTCGCTGATGATCGCTGGCCTCACCCTGGCCGCGGTGGCGCTGCTGGGCATCCCGGCCGCCTACAGCATGGCGCGTTTTCGCGTTGGCGGTTCCCTAATGATGCTGGTGATATTCACGGCGCGGCTCTTGCCGCCGGTCGCCTACATCATCCCGCTCTTCGCCATCGCGCGTGGCTTCAATCTGTATGACAAGCACGGGACGCTGGTGGTGCTGTATACCTTTTTCGCCCTTCCGCTGGCGATATGGATGTTGGTCGGTTTCATATCGGCGATTCCGGATGAGATAGAAGATGCGGCGATGATTGATGGCGCCTCGCGGATTGGCGTGATCTTGCACGTTGTTCTGCCTTTGATCCGCCCGGGCTTGGCCTCGGTCACCATATTTATGCTGCTGACATCCTGGAACGAGTTCCCACTGGCGGTGACGCTGACGGCGCGCAAGGCGCGGACCTTGCCCGTGACGATGTACACCTTCGTGACCAACCAGAATATCGCCTGGGGCGAGCTGGCGGCGGCCGGCGTCCTTTCTGCGACGCCGATCGTCATTGCCGGCCTACTGGTGCAGAAGCACCTGGTCATGGGGCTGGTGACCGGCTCAGGCAAGTAGACTGAGATTAGAAGGGAGGCTGTGCATAAGCCAAGTCAGATCAATCTCGTTGTCCAATTATGTCTATTTGAAAAGGAGATACGAACCATGAAACGGATAGTAATTGTACTTTCGCTCATCCTGCTGGCAGTTCTGCCGGCGGCGCAAGCGCAAGATATCACCATCTCGATCGGTTCCGAAACCGGCGTGCATGCCGATGCCTTAATCGCCAATGCCGAACGCTGCGCGATGGAAGTCGGCGTCAACTACGAGGCGCATCAGCTGCCGCCGGGCGAGTGGATCAATTCTATTCTGCCCACCGAAGCGGCTGTTCGCAGCGGCCTCTATGACATCGCCTATATTCCCATCAGCAAGATTCCGCAGTTCGTCGCCGCGGAGTACCTGCTGCCACTGGAAGACTTCGATATTGACGCGCTTGATCCCGATGATATCGCCTTCTTCAACTTGACCGAATACGAAGGCAAGCACTGGCTGGTGCCTTGGCTGAACGAATATCAAGGCATCCTCTATCGGACCGATTTGATCAATGACGCGGATGAGCAAGCGGCTTTCATGGAAGCGTATGGCTATGAGCTGGCCGCGCCCAGGAGCAGGCAGCAATACTACGATCAAGTCGCCTTTTTCCACCGGCCGGACGAGGACTTCTACGGCAATATCGCCTATGGCTTGCGCGCCGGCTGGATCAACATCCTGCACGAAGCGCTGAACTTCATGCACGGCATCGAGATCGCCGATAATGACACGCTTGAGGTCAGCGTCAATACGCCGGAGGGAAGAGCGGTACTGGCGGACATGGAGATGCTCTACTCCATGGCCGATCCCGCTTCGTTCACGGCTGGCTGGGTCGAAGGCAACGCCAACTTCACCGCCGGGCGCGACTATAGTCTCGTCACCTGGAACAGTGTCTTGCTCTACGGCAACGATCCGGAGACATCGGCCGTGGCCGGCAATATCGGCTTCCAGCTGCTTCCCTTGCCGGATGATGAAATCGCGGAGCCAAAAGGATTCCTGAGTCAGTGGGGACCTGCCCTATCCAGCACATCAGAGAATCCCAAGAAAGCCTTTGAGATGCTGGTCTGCCTGACCAACACGGAAAGCGGCGTTCTCGGCGTCACCGAAACGACATTGGGCAACTCGCCCGCGCGGATTTCCGTCTTGACGGACGAACGCGCCCTTGCGCGTTTTCCCTGGCTGGGCGACATCGCCGCCGGCATACAGGGCTTGAACATTATCTCCACGCCGAGCATTCCGGAATGGGGCAGCATGATACGGGGCGATGTGCTGCCGCGGAACCTGTCCATTTTCATCTCAGGCGAATCGAGCGTCGAAGAAACCGCTGAGACAATCGAAGCTGAAATCCTGCAGATTCTGCGGGACGGCGGGTATATCGAAGGATAAGTCACGGTAGCTTCACCGCGACAAACGTATGGGCCGATGGCGACTATTCATCGGCCTTTTCTTTGGTTCGCTATTGACGAGTCAGCGAGATTCGCACACGGGCGGCAGTTTGAATGGGGGACTTGGCGCCGCTCACATCGAATCGCGCGTTTGTAAGAAGAAAGCCCGCTTTTGGTTCGGCAGCGTGAAATCGAAACCGCAGTGCTTGAAGAATGCTTCCGCCGAGCTGATTGCCATGATCTCGTAGACGCCTTCGCGCTGCGCCAATTCGACGCAGGCCGCTACCAAGCCTTTGCCAATGCCCAGGCCCTGCGCGCCGGGATCCACCGCCAGGCTGCGGATTTCGCAGAGCTTCTTGCTGTAGATCTCGAGCGCGGCGCAGCCGACAACGCGTCCGTCCAGGCGGGCGATGAAAAAGGTCTCCAGCAAATATTCCAACTCGTCATAGGTGCGCGGCAGGATCTCGCCGCTGTCCACGAATGGCTTGATAAAATCGGAGAGGTCAACTAGATCGGCCGCCTCGGCTTTGCTGATAGTGGTCGCTTTGGATCTGTCGCCCAACATGTGGCTCCCTCGCAGTCCTGTACAATACCAGTGTACCAGCCCCGGCGAATCTGACAACAGCCCTTGAGGCGGCGGCGGCTTGTGCTAGATTTGGTGCAGTCCAATTCATCGAATCAGACATGCCCAGAATCACAGTCGCGTCACAGAATCCGGTCAAGCTCAGAGCTGCCTTGGCCGCCTTCCAACAGATGTTCCCCGGGCGCGGCTTCCAAGTGGCGAGCGCCGCCGTGCCATCGGGCGTGCCCGACCAGCCGATGAGCGTGAGCCAAACCATGGAAGGCGCTCGCAATCGCGCGGGAAACGCCCGCGCCGCTTCGCCGGCATCCGACTATTGGGTCGGGATCGAAGGCGGCATTGAAGACAGCCCGCTGGGCATGACCTGCTTCGCCCGGGTGCATGTGCTGGGGCGGGATGGAAAAACCGGTCTGGGGCAGACGGCCGTCTTCTACCTGCCGCGGGAGGTCGCCGAGCTGGTGCGCCGCGGGCTGGAGTTGGGCCATGCCGATGACATCGTCTTCGGGCGTGACAACTCCAAGCAAGCCAACGGCGCCATTGGCCTGCTGACCGATGACCTGATCGATCGCGAAGCCTACTACACCCACGCCATGATCATGGCGCTGGTCCCGTTTAAGAATCGGGCGCTGAGCTGGTAACGGACGTTTCCACCGGACACATCAGTGGGCGACCCACCGGGTCGCCCGTACAACCTTCTCCATATATTTCACTTGTACGGGTCAGGTCGCGTAGACACAGACCTACGCCGGTGGCTGACCCCGCGCACATCCTCCATAGCTTCTGTTCTGCTCCTGAAGACTCCAAGGTCGCGCTATGTAATGCGGTAGAATCGGGCAATCGCAGGACTTGTTGCCCTATGGCAAGGAGGCAGCGCCATGCCCGAATTATTCGCTGGACTGGAGGGCATCGACCGCGTGCTGATGTCAATCGCCTTCGTCTTCATCGCCGCCGCTATCTCCCGCTGGCAGCATTCCGACCTGGAAAAAGACCTGGCTGTCGCCGCCCTGCGCAGCTTCATCCAGTTGATCGCCATCGGCTATGTGCTGGAGCTCGTCTTCGAGATGGATGTGCCGCTCTTCACCATCGCCATTTTGCTGGTGATGATCACGATCGGCGGCCGCACGAGCGGGGCGCGCGCCAAGAAGACGCCAAACGGCGTCATGGTCGCCTTTCTGGCCATCGGCATCGGCTCGGGCTTGACGATCGCGCTGCTGGTGGCGCTGGGCGTCTTCCAATTCGTGCCCAAGGATATCATCCCCATCGGCGGCATGATCGTCGGCACCTCAATGACCACCGCCACCCTGGTCATCACCCGCCTGAGCAGCGACTTCTACGACCAGCGCGATCTGATCGAGAGCAAGCTGGCGCTGGGCGCGACGAGCCGGCAAGCCTCGCTGACGCAGTTCCAGCGCACGATCGTCAGCGCCATGACGCCGATTGTCGACACGACGAAGACGGTGGGTTTGATCAAGCTGCCGGGCGCGATGACGGGCATGATCCTGGCGGGCGCCAGTCCGCTGGAGGCGGTGCAGCTGCAGATTATCGTGATGTATATGCTGGTTGGCGCGGCGACCTTCACCGGGTTGATCGCGGCTTGGCTGACCTATCGGCAGTTCTTCAGCCCCGCGCATCAGTTGGTGTTGGAATGAGAGGGTGGCGGTGTCCAATCGAAATATGCGAAGTGAACGAGACAAGGGCTGGGCAACCACGCATACTGGCCGCGAAATCTATCAGGACATCAGGTTTCGCGCGAAAGCAATGCGTGAAAGTCCGACGCGCGCGGAAGAGATTCTTTGGCAGCGCCTTCGACGAAAGCAAGTTGGCGGCTATCGATTTCGTCGGCAGCATCCAATAAGTCAATTCATCGTTGACTTCTATTGTGCCAAGGCTCGCCTAGTAATTGAAGTCGATGGCGGGGCACATGATGAACCAGGTCATGACGATTATGACAGCCAGAGAGACGCATTCCTGGAAGGATTGGGATTGCGTGTATTGCGCTTCAAGAACAAGGACGTGATACACGAGACGCATGCTGTGATAGAAGCAATCGCGCTTGCGTTGACGGGTTAGTCCAACCTGTCCCCCAGCCCCTCCCCAACGCATTGGGGAGGGGAGCTACATGTGAATCATCGAGATTTCGCTCAAGGCGACGCAAGTCTCCCCCCATTGCGATGGGGGGAGATTTAGAGGGGGGTTGGACCGAGCGAAGGTCGTTTGCTTCCAACGCCGTTATCCCTTAATATTCTAGCTTTCTTGATTTGGTTGCGAATGTCGGCGTCGATTTCATCTTTGTGCAAATTGTAATAGGTCAACGCGGCGTACACCCCTGCCAAGGAGACCTGTAAGCCCTCAGCAATCTGTTCAGGCGTCCGCTCGTGGTAGCGCATAGCGACGACGATGTCAGTCACTCGCAATCCGGTGCCTTTGATGCAGGGTCGCCCGCCGCGGACGCCCGGCTTGCGTGTGATGAGGTTGATGCTTTCGACGACTTCCATGAGAGCTTGCCTACAGTTACTTTGCACTCAGATTATAGCAGCGCGGCGAGCTAAAACAAAGCATTGACCCGCGCCCATTCAGTCGCCCGCCGCCAACCCAATCCTGCTACCCTGCACTCAACCCGCGCCTTAACAACCGCATCACTGATTAGTCCAAACCGCCAAAATGGCAAACCACCGAAAAAACCATTCCTGCGGCGGCGGCAGAACGGCAATATGCAGCCTTTCTCCGCGTCCTCTGTAGTTCAAACATCAATCCCATGCTAAACTCCCCGCCATGACCACACCCATCCCCGCCAGCCGCGAGACCGTCAAGCGGCTCAGCGTCTACAAGCAAGGCTTGCACCAGCGCCCGGCATCCAGCGACCAAGCCGCGCTCAAGCGCATCATCGAGCGCATCGGCTTGCTGCAGCTGGATTCGATCAGCGTGGTCGCCCGCAGCCACTACCTCGTCATGCTGGCGCGCGCGGGCTTGTACGACCCGGACGAGCTGGACGCCCTGCTTGACAACGGCTTCCTCTTCGAGACCTGGGCGCACGCCATGTGCCAACTGCCGACCGCGCATTATCCCTGGTATCACGCTTATATCCAGCAGAAGCAGCTCAAGGAAAGTCAGTGGCAGCTCGATCGCTTTGACATCGACATGGCGCCCATCATTGAGCATGTGCTGGAGACGATCCGCCAGCGCGGACCCCTGTCCTCGAAGGATTTCGAAAGCGAGCGCCGCGGCCACGGCGGCTGGTGGAATTGGAAGCCGACCAAGGTGGCGCTGGAATACCTCTTCGATTACGGCGAATTGATGGTCAGCCATCGGGTCAAATTTCAGCGCTATTATGACCTACCGGAGCGCGTCCTTGATCACAGCCAGTTCAGGCTCGACAAGTCGATTGAGGATTTCCGCCGCTGGACCATCAAGCGCGGCTTGCGCCATATCGGTATCGGCACGAGCAACCATGTCGCCGACTACTATCGCCAATACAAGCGCGATGCCGCCGCCATCCTGGACGACATGGTCAAGGCGGGAGAGGCGCTGCCGGTCGTGGTCGAGGGTTGGAGAGAGGCCGCCTTCATCCACCGCGACGACCTGGCGCTGCTTGAGGCGATTCAAGCGGGCGAGCACGAGCCGCGGCTGACGCGCTTTCTCTCGCCCTTCGACAACCTCTTTTGGGATCGCGATCGCGATGAGAAGCTCTGGGATTTCTTCTATCGCATCGAGGTCTATACGCCCAGAGCCAAACGCGTCTACGGCTATTATGTGATGCCGATTTTGCACGGCTGCGAATTGATCGGGCGCATTGACCCCAAGGTCGACCGCAAGAAGAAGCGGCTGATCTTCAACAACCTGCACCTGGAGCGCGGCGTCAAGCTCAACGGCGCGCTCAACCGCGGCTTGATCCGCGCCATTGAAGAATTCATGGCTTTTCACGGCTGCGACAGCTTCGACTTGCAGAAATGCAATCGGGCGCCCCTCGCCCGCAGGCTGCGCAAACACTTCGCTTGAGCGAAAAGCGCCCGCGCAAACGCTGCTATAATGATTGATGCAAAGTGAGCGCAGGCGCGGGAATGCAAGCCACGATTGCCGATATTCTGGATCGGCCGGAACGCTATGTCGATGAGATCGTCAATGTCGATGGCATCCTGCTTATCACCGATTACGACCGGAGCGTTGCGCGTTTTCAGCAGGTTTGGCTGGTGAAGCAGGACGAGCCGGAAAACCGCGCCGTTCGCGCCCAGCCGATCAGCAGCGAATCCACCTTGTGGCATGGCTTGTCGCGCTTGAATCCGCGGCATCTGCCCGGCTTTCAGACTTACCGCGTGCATGATGCGGTGCGCGCCTGCCTGCGCGTGCTACGCCGTCCGGATTCCGCCTTTAAGCCCACCGTCGAGATATTAACCGCGGCCGTCTATCGCAAGCAATTCACGCTCTACGTCGGCGAGGGCGGCGTGCGGCTCGATCAGGCTTTGCCCGCGCGCACGCCGATGCGCGCCTTGCCAGAGATTCAAGCCAATATCGCCCGTTTTCTCGGCCGGCGCTGTCATGTTTATGGCACGCTAGTCATCCGCTCGGCGCCGCCGACGCAGTTTCTCGTGCCGGGCAATATCCCCTATGCCGAAGACTTTCGCCGCACCGTGGATCGCCTGGGCAGCGGCGATATCGAGGGCGCCTGGCTCGCCGATATCGAGTATCCACAGAGTGAGAGCGAACCGGTCGAATTCGATCATTTGCCAGAATCGCTCCTGATTGACCCGGAATATGCGATACGCGACCAGCTCGCGGTCTTGCCGGGCATCAACCAGACGGTGGTCAAGCCAGCTATCGTCGCCGGCATCTTAAGCGCCCGCGACCATGATGAGCACTTCGCGACCTTGACTGAAATCGAAAATGTATACTTGCAAAATATTTGCTATACCGAGCGGGGAAAATCGCTGGAATCCGTGATCAAGCTCAAGAACTTCGAAGCCGTGCCCATGGAAATCTGATGGGGCCGCGCGTGGATCCGAGCAGCGTCGGCGCCTGCAAGCGCCGGTGATAGGCATACCACTCGATCGCGAGCAGCAGCAGCGCCGCCAGCGCCAGCCACTTCCAGAACTCTTGCGTACCCAATTCTTCGTCAGCGTCAGCCGCTGCCAGCGCGCCGCCCAAGCGCAGGTCCGCTTGGGGCACAGGCCGGATCTCGCTCTCGCCCGCCCCGAAGAGATTGACGGCAAATCGCTGCGCGCTCGTCACCTCACCGTCTTGCAAGATCTCCAGAAGATAGAGGCCCAGCTGATCGGTGTTGGCGAAGGCGACGCGGTCGCCAGCGATCGGCAGTTCGTGCGCGCTGCCGTCCGGCGTCGTGACGCGGATGCTTTCGGCGAGCAGCGGCGGCGATATCACCAGCACGTCGCCAACGCTCAAACCATGGGGCAGCGATACGATATCGGCCGGCGAGAACCAATCCAGCAGATTCGCCATCAGCACGGGCCAGGCGATCAACAAGGGCAGATTGGAATCGCGCAAGTCAAAGGGCAAGATTGCGATCTGCTGCGCGTTCACCTCGCCCGCCAGCAGAATGGCGCCCCCTTCAGCACGGGCCAGCGCCCGCGCCCAGCCGGCTTCGACCGCGCGGTAGGCCAGCAGGCTCATCTCGTCCAGATCGACGAAGGAAGTAATCGCCGATTCCTCGTCGGCGATGCCAATCTCATCGCTGGCCGGCAATGTAGCGCCGACGGTGAAGATCGGCGTCGAATTGGGCGGATTGACGAGGAGCATATCGCCGGCCGGCAACTGATTCGGCAGCCAACTGTCGAATACGTAGAGGTCGAAGGGTTCACCGGGCAAGCTTCTGTTTTCGGCGGCGCCGCGGAAAGTCTGCACGCCGGGCAGGCTGCGCAGCGCTTGCTCGAGGAAGAGGTTTTGCGACGACGACACATAATAGACGCGGCGTGTATGGACTACGTTTTGCACCGTCCAGGCGCGATTGTCGAGCTCGAGGAAATCTTCGACGTCATTATCAAAGGTGAGCGTCGCCGAAAGCGTTTCAAAGGGCTCGGTGATCGGCTCGTCGAAAGGAATTGGCAGTTGGCTGCGTGGCGGGATGGCGCCGCTGCGAGAGAGGCGCAGCACATCATCGAGGCGGATCACCAATGAGATTTCAGCGCGAGAATCGCCGTAATTCGTCACCTGGGCGAAGAGCTGCGGCGCCCCGCCGGCGAGCGAGCGAGTGGCCAAGGCGGTGATGGCGATGTTGTTCGCCGATTCGCCGACCGGCACATAAATCGGCTGGGGGATATTGGCTGGCAAGCTGGCCGCCTCCCCCACCCCGCCATCAGAGATCATGACGATGCTGAAATTCTCCGCCCCTGACGCGCCTGCCGCCGCCAGCGTCAGCGCCGTGTCCCAATCGGCTGCGCCGTAGCTAACGCTCACGCTATCGAGGGCGCGGCGCAGCTCGTTCTTGTCGGCGGTGTAGGCGGTCAGCGGCTCGGCGATATCCGCCACGCGGATCAAGGAAATGATATCTTGGGGATTCATATTGTTGACGATCTGACGCGCCTGTTCGATGGCGGCGGAAAAGCGCGATTCGCCGGCGACATCGGTCGCGGTCATGCTGGCCGAGGCGTCGACGAGCAAGGCGATCTTGCCGGCGCTGATCGTCGGCACCGTAATGAAGGGGCGAGCCAGCGCCAGAACCAGCAGCAGCAAAATCAGCAGCTGCAAGAATAGCAGCAAGTTGCGCCGCAAGCGCTGCCAGGGCGTATTGGCTTCGGTATCTTGCACCACCTGCCGCCAGAGAAAGGTACTGGAAATCAATACTTCGCGCCGGCGCAAGCGGAGCATATAGAGCAACAGAATCGGAATCGCGATCGCCAGCGCGGCGAAGCCAATCGGCGCCAGGAACGACATGGGCGTCCTTCATGTATGAGGCTGGAGTCAAACGCAGTATATCATGCCCGCTCCGGACAATATAAGGTGCGGCTCGCGCCCGGGGATTCCTATTCAGCAACCTGGCCGTGTAGGGCTTGTCGCGTACTAGCGTGAATCTGCACCCGATTGGGTCTACCCCCTCGGTCCCCCGTAGTGCAGTGTCTACGCGCACCATATCAATGGGGGGAAGGTATCGCCGAGATCTGCATTCATTGGCGAATCCTTTGGCAAAATCCCCGAGTCCGTTGAATTTAGCTCCCCTCTCCGATGATTCCGGGAGGGGCCGGGGGAGGGGTAGACCCAATGGGCGGCAAGCAAAGCCCAGTACCGGACAAGCCTTGTAGGGGCGATTTATCAAGTCGCCCGTTTTCTAAAGGCCGCGTTGCGGGCGACCTAATAGGTCGCCCCTACACAGTTTCGCATTAAGTTGTGAGCGCTCATGTGCCGGATTGCGGCAATTCTAATTCCGGCAGATTTTGCAAATGCGTGCCCAAGCCTTCGAGAGCGCGCCGCAATGGTTCTGAGGAGATCACATCGGATTGCGCAAATTGAGCGACGCGATACTGATCATTCAGATTGCTCGACTGCACGACGGTCATCGAATGAGGGTCATTCAGCCGAATCAAGCGCGGATACTCCTCCGTCAGGTTGTGGCGCAGCATTTTCAAGGTGGTGTCGAGGCTCGTCGGGCGTCCATCTAGCTTTAGCTTGAGCGCCGCCAGATCAATGCGATCAGGGGCAGCGGCGCTTTCCGCCGCATCCAGCAGGGTCAAGCCGTTTGCAATCCAAGTTTCCAGCGGCCGGTAATGCGCTGGCGTCAGCGACTCGCCGCGCAGGGTCAAGCGCAGCGCTTGAAGGAAGGCGCGCGCAAATCGGATCACTTTTTCTTGGCTTTCAGATATGCAAGGGCCTCACGCGCCGCCCGCCTTCCCATTTGGATGCGCTCATCGAGGCGAGCGACTCCGCATATTTCTGTCGCTTCGCGGCAATAGTCGCTGCCGATGAGGCTTAGGCCATCTGGCAGGGCGTCGCGAATGGCACAGACGCATTGGTGATGAGCAGCGCCATATTCCGACAGCAAATCCGCTTCGAGCCAATAGTCGACTCGAGCGACAAGGGGCGATGCGCGCCAGCCGAAATGCCGCGTGGCGGCGCGAATGGCATCGTCCGCAGACAGATCTCCCGCATGGCGCAGCCCGACGTGGATCAGCAGGTGGTCGCTGTCCGGCACACGCCCTGGTTGATCAGTTGAAAGGATAAAGGGGAAGGTGGCGTCTGGGACGCGGTCCTGGCACGCCGGCAGATCGCGCTTGTGATAGCCGAGCGAGACGCGCAGAATCGAATCGTAGCGGAACTGAGCCAGTTGCTCGGCCGCATCGGGCGCCAGATTCCAAAGCGCGCGCCCGGCGTAAGGAGCTGGCAGCGCCAAGATCACGGCGCCGGCATCGAGCATGATGCCGTTTTCGAGGCAGATGGTGAAGCGATTGCCCAGGCGCCCGACGGAACTGACCGCCATGCGCATGAGCCGCCCGCCCCGCAGCCGATCAGCCAGCGCGTCAATCAGCGATTCCGTGCCACCAGCAAATGCGCAGGCCTCGGCGCCAATTGGGATCACTCGCTCGCACAAGCCCAAGTCCGCGAGCAGCGCCTGGTCAGCGAGTGGGCGGAAGGCAAAGGCGCAGGCGTCCATGACGAAGCCAGCCTCAGACCTGCTGTGGATGCCTCCGCCGAAGCGCCCTTTGACCTCGATGACGGTATAGGCAGCGGCGCATCTTTCCAGTTCGTGGCAGGCGGCCAGTCCGCTGAGTCCGCCGCCGATCACCACCACATCGCGCATCTTTGTTTGCTCATTGGTTGCTGGACGCGACGAATCATAGCGGAAAACCAGTCTCGGCGTAAGTAGACATGGTCGCTTCGCTCGCAACGTCAGCAAGGAATTCCGCGCCGCGCACTGCCCGCCGCTTCGCCTACGGTTCGTTCAGCGGATTGCGAGGCGCAACCTGTCCGCCAGTACAATGATCGCAACTAGCATAGGAGCGACTAGTCATGATTGCATTCAGCCGCCTTTCAATCGCCGTCGCTTTGCTGTCGCTCGTGTTTCTCTTCCCCTTATCGACAGCCACGGCCGCGGAGTTAGAAGTCGATTCGACACGCGCCCTGGCAAATGCGATTGAGAATGCCAGCGACGGCGACGTCCTCGTGTTGACCCGGGACATCCAACTTCAACGATACCTGCCACGAATCACAGCTGACATCGCGATCGAGGGCGGCGGCCATAAGATTGATGGCATGCGCAGGCGCAGTATCTTTTTCATAGATGAAGCTGTAACTGTAAGAATCAACAATCTGACAATGACTAACGGCTTCGCAGACAATTGCCTTAGGCGCGAACAAAGGAGAAAGCGTGACGTGCCTGAGTGCCCCGACCCTAAGAAGTGGACATGGGGAGGAGCAATCTACAATGATGGCGGCAACTTGTCCATCAGCAACAGCAATTTTCGACAAAATGCAACGGAAGGCTACGGCGGCGCCATATTCAGCCGTAAAGGCAAGCTGCACATTACGAACAGCCATTTCATCGGCAACTCGTCCGACGGTAATGGCGGCGCGCTGTCTAATCAGCTGAGCGGCTTAACCGTAAGCGGCAGCCTATTCCTGCGTAACGCAACCGACGGCTATGGCGGGGCTATCTCTAGCTCAGCCGACGTCCCGCAAATCATCACGGATAGCAGCTTCAGCCACAACTGGGCTGCTTCCTCTGGCGGAGCGATAGAAACTGATGGGGACGCGCTAACGATCTCAGATAGCAGTTTCACGGCCAATGTCGCGAAAATGGGCGGCGGTATATCCAACATCGGAGAGCTAAACATCAGCGACAGCAGTTTCAGGTACAACTCGGCCGACTGGGGCGGCGCGATATGGAACTATTTCAGCCAAGTCGCAATTCGCAACAGTGTGTTCGAGGTCAATACGGCCGGCAATGGCGGTGCTATTGAGGACGATGCCGGCCATATCACCATCACGGGCAGCAGGTTTATCGACAACTCGGCCGAGACCCGAGGCGGCGCGATACGCAGTCAAGGCGGCAGTCTTAGCGTTGTCGACAGCGGCTTCACAGGCAACAAGGCAGTGGACGAGGGTGGCGCACTATACATCGGGAGCGATCTCAGACTCGCTCAAGTCACGATTGCGGATAATGCGGCGGAAGCGGGTGGTGGCGTTTACCTCGCACCCTTCACCCAGGATATCAGCATCGTTTTCCGTAACAGCGTCATCGCGCGCAACGACGGCGGCGACTGCGTCCGTGAGAACAAAGAATTCAGCAACGACAAGGTTGTAAACTTGTTTGACAACAGCTCATGCGATCCCGGTCCAGGTGGCAATTCTGGAACGGCTGCGACATCGGCGCCATGGAATTCACTGGCTAGCGGACTGTAGGAAGCGGCGGTTTTACGAGTATAATGTGGTCGGCAATTGAGCGAGACCCAGACCCGGCATGACCACAGACAACCCGAATCTTCAGCGCTTGAAACAAGCCGGCTATCGCTTGACCCAGGCGCGCTTGACCGTGCTTGCTGTGCTCGAATCCGAACACGGACATATCACCTCGGCCGATGTGCTCGAAAAGGTCGAGCGCGTCAACCCGGCGATCGGCCGCGCCAGCGTCTTTCGCACGCTCGATCTCTTCACGCAGCTGGGCATCATCCGCCCGACTTATATTGACACCAGCTTGACGCCGACCTATGTCATGATGCATGGCGGGCACCATCATCATGTCATCTGCACCGCCTGCAAGCGCTTCTTCGAATTTGACGATTGCGGCATGGAAGCGCTGACGCGGAATTTGGAAGAAACGCTCGATATTCGCATCAGCGGGCATCTGCTGGAGTTTTATGGCGTCTGCGCTGACTGTCATGAGCCGGCGGCGGACATGACAGAGGCGGCGCAGTTGTGACGGAAGTCCTCATCGTCAGCGCGGTACGGACGCCCATCGGCAAGATCCGCGGCGCGCTATCGGGCGTTCGCCCCGATGACCTGGCGGCGCTAGTGATACGGGAAGCGGTCGCGCGAGCCGGCGTGGCGCCCGCTGAAATCGAAGAAGTTTTTTTCGGCTGCGCCAATCAAGCCGGCGAAGACAACCGCAATGTGGCGCGGATGGCGCTGCTGCTGGCGGGCTTGCCCGACACCGTCGCGGGCGTGACGGTGAATCGCCTCTGCGCCAGCGGCTTGAACGCGGTCAATCAAGCGGCGCGCGCCATCAAAGCGGGCGAAGGCGATATCTTCGTCGCCGGCGGCGTCGAGAGCATGAGCCGCGCCCCCTATTCGCTGCCGAAGAATCCGGTCGGCTTTGGACCCTCGGGCAATGTCACCGGCTGGGATACGACCCTGGGCTGGCGCTATCCCAATCCCAAGCTGGCGGCGCTAATTCCGCTGGAAGCCATGGGCGAGACGGCCGAAAACATATTCGAAAAGAGCTGCGCCGGCGCGCTCAAGGGCGGCGAAATCACGCGGGAAGAGCAAGATCGCTTCGCCCTGCAAAGCCAGGAGCGCGCCATTCACGCCATCAATGCGGGCTACTTCGAGCGCGAGATTGTCCCGGTGAACATCCCGCAGCGCAAGGGACCTGACATCGTGGTCGATACTGATGAGCACCCCTTCTACCGCCGCGCCAACGGACGCTACGAATTGGCGACGAGCGGCGAAAAGCTGGCGGCGCTGCGCCCGGCCTTTCGCGATGGCGGCACGGTGACCGCCGGCAATTCCAGCGGGATGAACGATGGGGCTTGCGCGCTGGTGTTGATGTCGGCGGAGAAAGCGCGCGCTTTGAGCTTGAAGCCGCTGGCGGTTTGGGTCGGCAGCGCGGCGGCCGGCGTCGATCCTCGCGTGATGGGTTTGGGTCCAGTGACGGCGGTGCGAAAACTGCTGGCGCGTCACCAACTCAGTATCGCCGACATAGATCTGGCTGAGTTAAACGAAGCCTTCGCCGTGCAAGCGATCGCGGTGATGCGCGAATTGGGCTTAAGCGAAGGCATCACCAATGTCAACGGCGGCGCCATCGCCCTGGGGCATCCTCTGGGCTGCTCGGGCGCGCGCATTTTGACGACCCTGCTCCACGAGATGGGGCGGAGGCGGAGCGCCGGCGAAAAGATACGCTATGGCTTGGCGACGCTTTGCGTCGGCGTCGGTCAAGGCGAGGCTACCCTGATCAAATCTACTAGCGATGTAGGGGCGACTCGCTAATGGTCAGCCACCGGCTGACCCGTACAGATACCATTTATAACATACCTTGTAGGGGCGAGGCGGTGACTCGCCCGTTCGAAAGCGATGAAACAGATACCCCAAGTGTCGGCGGAAGAAGCGGCGCGCCTGGTCCAATCGGGCGCGGTGATGATGGTGGGCGGCTTCGGCATGACCGGGTCGCCGGTGCATCTGCTGCATGCGCTGGCAGAGACTGAAACGCGCGACTTGACCTATATCGCCAACAATATCGGCGAGCCCGGGCTCGGTGGCGGGCGGCTGCTGCGCAATGGGCAGATCAAAAAAGCGATCGGCTCATATTTCACCAGCAACCGCGAAGTCGTGGAAGCGGCGCTGAGCGGCGCGATCGAATACGAACTCTTGCCGCAGGGTTCACTGGCGGAGGCGATACGGGCGGGCGGCGCTGGCATCGGCGGCTTCTACACGCCGACGGCCGCGGGCACCGCGCTGGCTAAAAACGCCGAAACCAAAATCATCAATGGGCGACCGCATGTGTTCGTCGCCGGCCTGCGCGCCGATGTCGCCTTGATACGCGCCCGCCGCGCTGATGCCGCCGGCAACCTGGCCTATCGCATGACCGAGCAGAATTTCAACAAGGCGATGGCGACCGCGGCCGACCTCGTGATCGCGGAAGCCGATGAAATCCTGCCAGTCGGCGCTCTTGAGCCCGAGCATATTCACACGACTGGCAATTATGTCGATGTCCTGGTGGAAGCGAAGACAACACTGGAAGAGCTCGGCACATCAGGCGATGTGCGCGCGGGGCACGGGGCAGTCGATGAGCAGCGCCTGATGATCGCGCGGCGCGCCTTGGCCGAGCTGAATGCGGGCGATGTGGTGAATCTCGGCATCGGCATCCCGACGCTGGTCGCCGATCTGATTAAGCCGGAAGACGGCATCATCCTGCACACTGAAAATGGCATGCTAGGCGTGGGTCCGGCGCCGGAAGCGGGCGGCGCCCTTGATTACCCGGTCAACGCCGGCAAAGCGCCCGTGACCGCCCTGCCCGGCAGCAGCTATTTCGACAGCGCCGATTCTTTCGCCTTAATCCGCGGCGGTCATGTCGATGTGGCGATCATGGGCGGGCTGCAAGTCGACGAGCGCGGGAACCTGGCGAACTGGGCGATCCCGGGCAAGCCGCTGCTGGGCGTCGGCGGCGCGATGGATTTGGCCAGTGGCGCGCGCCGCTTGATCATCACCATGACGCATTGCAACCGCGATGGCAGCGCCAAAGTGGTTCGGGCATGCAGCTTGCCGCTCACGGCGGTCGCCGCGGTCGATTTGCTGATCACCGAATTGGCTGTCTTCGCATTTGATGGCGCGGGCATGCGTCTGGTCGAGTTGATGCCGGCTGTCAGCCTGGATGAAGTTAGGGCGAAGACGGGAGCGAGATTTCGATTTTAGTCGATTGAACTACAGAGAACACAGAGAGCGCAGAGAAATGCGCCTGGTGTTCCACCCAATAGACAAAGACACTGACCGCCGACACTGCGGTTCAAACGCCCCGGCACGTTTGCGCTTTGATTAAGATCCGTAGGGGCGAGGCGGTGACTCGCCCACAGT
>WTGC01000008.1 GCA_011523705.1 Chloroflexota bacterium
CTAGGGAAGGGGAGCGCCCTCAAACAGAATGACAATTGGCGCTGATTTAAGTCGAGTGTGCTGTTTGAATCCCAACTGTGAAGAAGAGTCACCCTTCCCTAGTTCAATGGGGAAGGGCCGGGGATGGGGTAAAATAAACATGTCCGCTCCTCAGCCCCTTGTGGGAGAGGGGGCCGGGGGGTGAGAGGTATTCCCCCCGCAGCCTGCCATTAACAGAAGCGACAATCAGTAATACCATGGAGCGAAACTGAAACCAGCGATAGAGAAGTCAAACATGGACAAACTGCGCGTCGCTTTCATCGGAACCGGACGCATCTCCGACTTGCACGCCCTCGCCTACCTGGACGACGAACGCGCTGAACTCGTCGCCCTATGCGACAGCAATCTTGAGCTGGCGCGTGAACGCGCGCGGAAGTGGGGCGTCCCGCCGACGAGAGTCTTCTCCAATTATCATGACCTGCTGGCTTTGGAAGACATCGACCTGGTGGAGATATTGCTGCCCCACCATTTACATTACCAGGCGACGCTCGACGCGGCCCGGGCCGGGAAACACATCTCGGTACAGAAGCCAATGGCGCTAAACCTCGCGCAAGCCGACGAGATGATAGCGGCGGCGCGTGAAGCCGATGTCATTCTGAAAGTATACGAAAACTTCATCTTTTACCCGCCGGTGCAGCGCGCCAAAGCCTTGATCGACAATGGCGAAATCGGCGACCTGCTCACGATCCGCATCAAAAGCAACTCCGGCATCAGCCAAACAGAGTGGCACGTGCCAGCCTCGGCGCGGGCTTGGCGCCTGAATCCAGAAGAGTGTGGCGGCGGACCGCTGGTATTCGATGACGGTCACCACAAGTTTGCTTTGGGCTGGCATTTCATGGGCATGGCGAAAGAGGTGCACGCCTGGATCGGCCGCACCGAAGTCGCGCCCGGCGAATTCCTAGATGCCCCGGCGATCGTCTCATGGAAATTCACGAACAATCGCTACGGCTCGCTGGAAGCGGTCTACTCGCCGGAATTGCAGCTCGACACGCAGCACTACGCTCAGGACGACCGCGTGGAAATCACCGGCAGCAAGGGCGTTATTTGGGTGACCCGCGGGCACGGTAAAATGATGGACCTGCCGCCAGTGCTGATGTACAAAGACCGGGGGACGTGCGGCTTTTCCGATATGCCGGTCGGCTGGGAGCACAGCTTCATCAACTCGACCAAGCACTTCATTCACGCCTATTTCGCCGGCGAGCCGCCCAGCTTAACCGGCGAAGAGGGACGCGAAGTGCTGCAATTCGCCCTGGCTGCGCAAGAATCCGCGCGGATTGGGTCGGCGGTCAAGCTCTGAAGACTGCGCTCAATCGTCCCGAACGGTGATAGTATCGCCCTCCATGGCGCTGATCGTAGCTAGAGCGTGGATCGGCACATCATAGTGCGCCTGCATTGCCGCGCGGCCGCCTTCAAAGGTCTTTTCCACCACGACGCCAACGCCGACCAAATTGGCTTTCGCGCTCAATACAATCCGCGCCAGCGCCTGCAGTGTTTGGCCGGTCGCAAGAAAGTCATCAATGATCAGCACATTTTCGCCCGCGTGGAGGAATTCCGCCGAAACCAGCAGCAAAGTTTCACCGCCTTTGGTATGGCTCGGCGCCGTCTCGAGGAAGACGGGACCGGACATCGTGATCGGTTTCCGCTTGCGCGCGTAGACCACCGGCACATTCATCTCAATGCCAGTCATCAGCGCCGGCGCGATGCCCGAAATCTCCGCGGTCAAGATGCGATCGACTGGCGTGCCGTTGAAACGCGCAGCGATAGCGGCGCCCATATCCGCCATCAACGCGGGATCAAGCTGGTGATTGATAATGCTGTCGACTTTGAGAATGCCGCCGCCGAGGTTGACGCCTTCCGCCCGAATCCGCTCAATCAATGCTTTCATGCGTCCGCTCCATTCACCCAGTCATGAGCCTAATTCCGCTCGGGCCTGCGTCATAACGCGAGTAATCTGTTCAAGATGATCCAGATCATGCGCGCTGACCTGCATTAGGGCATCGGTCATGCTAAAACTGTCGCGCTCCGGATGGTCGCCGCCGCGCGCCCACTGGGCCGGCGTCAGAGCCTCGAAGAATGCGGCAAAGCGCGCGCGAGAAGCCTGCAGCGCGCCGTAGGCATCGGCGAGCGACTCCGCTTGATAATCGCGCTCAATCGCCATCGCCTCATGATCGTAAGCCGGCAACTGAGGATGGTCACACTCCAGCATCATCATCGCGCGGCTGTGGAAGATCTCATCAAAGTCGCGCAGGTGGCAGACGATCTCAATGATCGACCAACCGTCAGGGCCGTCGCGCAAGCTCCGCGCGTCATCGGCGGAGACTATTTGCAGGATATTTCCCAGAATCTCGCAGCTCAGCCGCATGGCGCTGATCTGGCGCTCGCGCGCTTGGCGCCAGGTGGTTCCCAATTCGCTCATAACACCGTTCCTCAGCTTTCCCTCGTGCTTGAGACGCATTCTAGTCCCGATGGCGGCGCCGCGCCATATCGCAGCTTTCGTTCAGGCAAGCGCCCACAGCATCACTTGATTGTCGCCGGCGCCAGTTGCCAGCATCGTGCCCGCGGGATTGAAGCCCAGCGCCAGCACGGGACGTCGATGCGCCGCCAAAGCCGTCAATTCCCGCGCCGAGTCGACATCCCAGATTCTAATCGTATTGTCCCGTCCGCCGCTCGCCAGCAGCGCGCCATCGGGAGAGAAAGCCAAAGCGTCGACCCCGCCCCTGTTCGCCAGCCAAGACTGCGTTCCCGCGCCTTCATCCAGCGACCAAAGGCTTATCATCATGTCGCGGCTCGCCGAAGCAAGCGCCGCCTTCCCAGGCCGCAAGGCGATCCGCCTGATCCGATCATCGTGACTTCCGATGACATCCGAAGCATTGCGCGTCTCTATGTCCCAGCGGAGAATCTTGCCATCCAGCCCCGCCGAATACAGATGCCGGCTGTCGCTGGCGAAACAGAGCGCCGTTACCTCATGCGTATCACCCGCGAGTCCTTCCAGTTGCTCGCCCGACTGGATAGACCAAATCCGAATCGATCTATCGGCGCCGCCCGTCGCCAACAGATTCCCATCCGGGCTGAAGGCAAGCGCTTCAACAGCATCGCTGTGACCATGCAAGGTTTGCGCGAGGGACGTGTGATCGCCGACGAGGTCATAGAGCGCTATCGTCATGTCGGCGCTGCCCGCTGCCAGCAGCTTTCCATCGTGGCTGAAGGCGATGTCTTTGACCGGCTCCGCCTGCGCGCGCAGTCGAAGGGTCGGCGCGCCGCCGAATTCGCGGAAGTATATCGCGATTCCATCACCGCCGCCGAGCGCCAGCTTGTCGCCGCCGGGCGACCAGCACAGCTGCGATATCCAGCCGAATCGCACAGATGCCATGCAGCGCAGCGACGCAATATTGCTGCAACTGATCGGTTCCAAGCTCACACTGAGGCCTCTGATACGCCGCCCGCATTCATCCGCCGCGCCAGGCGACGCCAACATGTTGCGCCATCGACGCTTACGATTATAATGGCTGCCGATCCATTCAAACGAGAGTCGCTATGGCTAAGATCAGCACATCGCTCGCCGAGATTCGTCAGCTTGAATGCGTATACGAAACAAAGATTCCGCGCGCCTTTCTGGACGAAAATCAGCACGTCAACGTGCAGTATTATGTGCGTCTGGCCGAGCGCGGCTTAGGCGAGCTCTTTCGCCAAGTTGGCTTGGGCGAGCGTTACGCGGCGGCTGATGAGATTGGCAATTTCGCCCTGGAGCAGCACATTCGTTATCTCGCCGAATTGCTTGAAGGCGACCAAGTTAGCGTGCACATCCGTCTCATTGATCTGTCGCTGAAGCGCGCTTACTTCCTCGCCTTCCTTCTGAATGATACTCGTGAGGAACTGGCGGCTACCGTTGAGGTGGTCATGATGAATGTCAATATCGCGCGGCGGCGCGGGACGCCCTTT
Organism: Chloroflexota bacterium; assembly: GCA_011523705.1. GTDB lineage: Bacteria > Chloroflexota > Anaerolineae > Aggregatilineales > Phototrophicaceae > UBA6055. The sequence continues at coordinate 3,979 of WTGC01000008.1, forward strand.
CCGCCGGCGGCTAAAGCGAATCTCGATGAATTGCTGGCGCGGCACCGCGCTCTCCCCTGGGATCCGCCGGTCTGCGGCGTCATGCGCGCCTAGGGCCTCACTGATCCAGCAACCCATTCTCGTCGAGCCACTCGCGCAAGAGCTCGGCGAAGACGCGATTGCCCAATGCGTTCCAATGCAGGTCATCGACATAATAGAGCAATTCGCTAGTCGCCGCCCTCTCCTGCAGATCCGCCAGCGCATCGTAGCAGAGCAATTCCAACTCGGCGCAAAGTTCGAGCATCGCCAGCCGCGCGCTGCTGATGGCGTCAAGCCCGCTGCCGAGCGCCGAAGCCGTCAACGGCTGGTAGACCTCCTCGCGCGTCGGCACGAGCGCAACCACAAGCTGGCCGCCCCAAGCGGAAACAAGCACCTGCGCGTTATCGAAGGCGGCGAGCGAAATCTCGTAGCCCGCTTGATTGACCGCCCGCGACATATCCAAGGCTTTTGGCTCGTACGGCTGGCCAAAGCGCAGTTGCTCGCCAGTTTGCAATGTCGCGGCGTAGCGTTCTTCAAACTCAGCCGCATTGGGATCGCGGAAGCGGCGCCATGCCGGCACGACGCTCTCCAACACCGCATATAGGGCGGACCGCATGCGCAGCCAAGACCGCCATTCGTTCGGCTCGCCAATGTCATCGCCGTCCGCGGTCCCATCGTCTTCCAGCGTCTCAATTTTCCCGTTCGCGCTGAACAGACCGTAGTCGTCATTGAAGTCATTGCCGAAGAATTGCCAGATCACCAGAGGCGGTTTCAATGGTGATCCGAAGTCTTGCAGAATCAGCAGGTGGCTGTGGCTGCCCGTGCCCGGCTGACCGAGATTGACGATGCCCAAGCCCGTATCCCGCTCCAATTGCGTCACCCAGCAGTCCGCGCGTTCGGTGAAACAGAATGCGAAAGAGTCGCCAACGACGACGGCATCGACAAAGTAGGTTACCGGCCTCGTCCGGAAGCCGATGCCCCCGCCCTCCCAGAGCTCGATGGTGCTCAGGTGAAAGCGTACGCTGGGGCTGCCGAATTGCAGGGCATCCACCAGACCCGGCTTCAAGATGAAGTAGTGATCGGGATTGCGCGTCCAAGCCCGCTCCCAGGGCTCGGGATAGGGCACGCCATGCATCGCGATGTGCGCCGCTTCTTGCAGTCGAGGCGGCAGCGCCCCGGCGAATAAGCGCAAGGCAAGCTCCAGCAGCGCCATAATGACCACCAGCCAGACGAAGATGATCAGGAACCATCTCAGCCGCTTCCGCTGAACCATACAATCATTCTATCCAGGCGGAGCAGCCGCGTGAGGCGAGCGCATGGAACGATCCGCCCTCATAACTCGCGCGGGTAGGACGTCAGCGAGTCGATGCCATCCTCGGTGACCACAACATTGTCCTCGATGCGCACACCCCCCACTCCCGGAATATATATGCCGGGCTCAATGGTGAAGACCATGCCCGGCTCCAGCAGCTGCGCGTTGCCTTCGACGATATTGGGCAGCTCGTGCACGCTCAAGCCGAGCCCATGCCCCAGCCGATGAATGAAGTAGGGACCGAAGCCGGCCGCTTCGATCACGTCCCGCGCGACCCGGTCAACCGCTTCACAGCTCACGCCCGCTCGGGCGAATTCGCGCGCCGCCTTGTTCGCGCCATACACGGCATCATACATCGCCCGCATCTGCGCCGTCGGCTCGCCATAGCAGAACGTGCGCGTGATATCGGCCGGGTAATCGTTGTAGCGCGCGCCGAAGTCGATCAGCAGGAATTCGTCGGCGCCCCAGACGCGGTCACCGGTATCGCCATGCGGCAGTCCACTCTTTTCCCCGGTCAATACCAACAGAAAGGCAGTTCCCTGCGCGCGCCGCTCGACCATTTCGGCCGAGAGCCGGTCGGCGATTTGGCGCTCGGTCATGCCCGGGCGCGCCCAACTCATCGTCGCCGCGAGGGCGGCTTCGCTGATTTCGATCGCCCGCTGCATATTGGCGATCTCCGCTGGCGCCTTGCGAGCGCGCATATTGAGGAACAGGTCGCCAACATCCAGCGCCTTCGCCGAAGACAAACCCGCGCTCTCCAGCGCCCGCCACTCGAAGAAGCGCAGCGTCTGGCCGTCCATGGCGCAGGTCGTACCCGCTGGCGCCAGCGCCGCTACCGCCTCGCGAAAGGCGCCCTCATAGCCGCTCTGGTCCGTCCACACAAAGCGGCGCGCCTCCAAATCGGGCCGCGCTTCCAGCTTGGCCACTTCCAACTCAGGGATGATAAAGGACAGCCCCTGCCGGCCGTACAAGCCGAGGATCGGACGTTCCGACAAATGAAAATGGAGCCCGGTGAAGTAGACCATGTTCTCGCCCGGCACAAAGGCGACGAGGTCGGCTTCGCTCTTCTCCAGCAAGGCATCCAGGCGCGCGGCATAGTCGATTGTCACAAAAGCCCCCTTTTCATCGACGACAGCAGCCACGATTGTAGTCCACTGCCCCGCCATTCGTCCACAGACAGGCGCGCAATCATCGTATCGGTACGACAGGCGCTCAAAGCAACTCAGGGACTGACAGTTTCGTCTGCGGCGTTTATCGTATTGGCGATTCCAGAATCAAGGCTGGCTCACGGCGGAGGCGAAGGCTTATGCGCTTGCATTATCATCTGCTTGATGTATTCACCGAACGTCAATTCGGCGGCAACCAACTGGCGGTCTTTCCCGATCCGCCGCCGGACTTAGAGGCGACGACGATGCAGCAGATCGCCAAGGAACTCAATCTAAGCGAGACTACATTCGTCTTCCCGCCGGCCGATCCTGCCGCCGACTTTCGGCTGAGGATATTCACGCCGGCCGCCGAATTGCCAATGGCGGGCCACCCCACCGTCGGCGCCGCATTCCTGCTCGCACGCACAGGCGCGCTGGGGCGCATCGCCGACGCAAAGACGATCGTCTTCCAGGAAGGCATCGGCCCCATTACCGTGACCATCCGCGCCGACGAAAGCGGCGAGCCAAAGGATGTTTGGATGAAACAGCCGATCCCGCAATTCCTGGAGATTTACGAAGATCGCGCCAGCATCGCCGCGATTCTGTCGTTGACCGTCAGCGATCTCCACGTAGGCGCGCCAATCCAGGTCCTCAGCAGCGGATTGCCCTTTCTGTTCGTCGCGCTCAATTCTCTGGAAGCGGTACAGAAAGTACGCTTGCGCCTGGACGTTTGGGCTGAAAGGCTGAAGGGCACAAAGGCAGAAAACGTCTTCGTGACCACAACCGAAACCGTCAACAAAGATTCCACCGTTCACAGCCGCATGTTTGCGCCGGCGCTGGGCATCAGCGAAGACCCGGCCACTGGCTCGGCCAGCGGACCGCTTGGCGTCTATCTGCTGAAGTACGGCTTGGCACGCAGTGGCGAAATGGTCAGCGAGCAAGGCTTCGAGATGGGACGTCCGAGTTTCGTTCGCATTGAGGTGAAACGGACCGGCGATGAATTCACCCAGGTCGCCATCGGCGGTCACTGCGCTTATATCGGCTACGGCGCCCTCGTCATCGACTAGCCAAGCGCCCGCCTGAATCATGCTAAAATGAAGCTGACAATACCCGCTGGTGCTAATGAAGACGTTGAGCGCGCCAATTGACCATTACGAAGCCTCGTCGGTATTTTACGGCTTGCTTGATGGGGAAGACTTCCGCAACCGCGTCGCCGGCAGCTGCGTCTATCGCTGCCCGCGCTGCCGCCATCGGATTCGTTTTCGCTGGCGCAGTTTCTATCAGGCTGATGGGCGCTCCTGCTTCAAGCGCAAACTTCGGCGTGTCTTCGACGAGATGACGCCGACGCTCTCCACCGCCGAGCAAGGCATGCTCGATTTCTTTTGCCCGACCTGCTCTGCGCCAACGCGCATCATCTTCAGCGCCGATGACTATTCGAAAATCGCCTATCATTTTGATATCTACGCCGCCCTGGTTGGCGCCGGGAAGACGCCCAAATGAAGAATGTCTTCGCCACCCTGCACGACTACGACCCGGGCATGCTCCCGGTGCTGGCCGAATTCTGGCGCGTCGATGGCAAGAGCGTGACCGACGACGAATTGATTCGTCAGCTTCAGGGCGCCATGCTTGACACAGCGACCACCGAAGCGGCTTGGGACCGGCTGGATGAACCGGCGCGAACCGCTTTGCAATTGCTGGTCAGCAGCGCGCAAAGCCGCATGAAGATTGCCCAGTTCGAGCGATTTTACGGCAAAATCCGCAAATTGGGGCGCGCCCAAATTGAGCGTGAACAGCCGCATGTTCTAGGACAGAGCATCGCCGAAACCCTCTATTATCGGGGCTTCATCGGCGAGGGCTTCGACAAGGTGGAAGACAATTTGATCGGCTTCATCTTCGTGCCGACCGATCTCATCGCCGCCCTGCCTTTGCACAAGACGAGCTACGAAACGCTGGTCGACGAAAGCGGCGTCGCCAGCGAGGAGATGCCCTCCCTGGGGCTGGTCGATGAAGTCGACGATGTCAGCCGCGCCGATACGTCGATTGTGGATGATTTGACGTCCTTGCTGGCTTCGCTGCAAACGCGCCCGGCCGCCGTAGATGGGGAGCATTTCGGGCCGGAAGACGCCGCGGCCATCGCGCCCATCCTCTTGCGGCGGGATGAAAATCGACTGTCGTTCATGTTGGGCATCGCCGACAGCGCGGATCTGATATACCGCGAAGACGGCAAGGCGTATCCCAAACGCCAAGAGGCAAGAAACTGGCTGGAGGCGCCGCGCGCGCAGCAAATTGAGCGGCTGGCGAAAGCCTGGCTGGCAAGCAGGACCTATCGCGAATTGTGGCATGTCCCCGGTCTCTATCCGGAGGATTCCGGTTGGTCCTACGATGCGGCCGCCGCCCGTCACGCTGTGATGCAACTGCTGGCCGACCTGCTGCCCGAGCATGGCTGGGTATCGATTAACGATTTGATAGAAATCATCAAAGAATTCGAGCCGGATTTCCAACGCCCCGATGGCGATTATGACAGTTGGTACATCCGCAATGAGTCCGGCGAATTCCTGTCCGGTTTCGAAAGCTGGGACGCGGTCGAAGGGTCTCTCATCGAGTTTTATCTACTGGGTCCAATGCACTGGCTTGGCTTGCTCGATATCGGCGAGGATGTCCTGCGATTGACGGCTTACGGCCGCGCCTTCCTGGAACTCAGCGAATGGCCCCGACCGGATGAGCCCAGCGCGCGCATTGATGCCCGCAGCGACGGCACCCTGTTGGCGTCACGGCGGGTCAATCGCTTTGAGCGCTTTCAGTTGGCGCGTTTCGCCAATTGCCTGCGCGCGGGCGACCCCTATCACTATCGCATCGACGCCGCCAGCATCCAGCGCGCTGCCGCCCAAGACATCAGCGCCAAGCACATACATTCCTTTATCACGCGCCAGCTCGATGGCAAGCCGGCGCCGCTGCCGATTGTCAAGCTGCTTCGCAACTGGCAGGCCGGCGCCCAGACCTCCGTGACATTCGAATCCATGATCGTCCTGCGCACGACCGCCGAAGAAACGCTGGACAAAATCTTGGCGATTCCAGCCCTTCGCCGCTACCTAGGGGCGCGCCTCGGACCAACCGCCTGCGCCCTGCGCGAAGATCAGTGGGAAGCGCTAAGAGACAGCCTCGCCGAGCAAGCGATTGATGTGGACATCTCCCAACTTCATGGCGAAAACGACTGACCGACCGGGCGCGCTCAACTGTCTTTGACGCCCAAGCGATACACGGCGCTCTTCTTCCAGCGAGCAAGCTTGGCGACTTCGCTGGCCGCCCGCGATAGCGCCTCGCCCGCCTCCAGCCGTTCTTTCAGCGCTTGCGTCACCTGCGCCTCGGTCCAGACGGCCGCATCCCTATCGGCGCCGGCGACAACGAGCGTGACTTCGCCTCGCGGATTGTCTTTGTCGAAATAGTCATACAGCTCCCGCGCCGTGCCGCGATAAAAGCGCTCGAACTTCTTGCTGATCTCGCGCGCCACGCAGACCCGCCGGTCGTCGCCTAAGGTAGCCGCAATCGCCGCGAGCGACTCGCCCAAGCGGTATGGACTTTCGTAGGCGATCAGCGTTTCGCTGCGATCGGCGAATTCAGCCAGCAACGTCATGAGCGCCGCCCGCTTGCGCGGCAGGAAGCCCAGATAGACGAAGCGGTCGCTGGCCATTCCCGAGCCCACCAGCGCCGTTGTCAGCGCGCTGGCGCCGGGCAGCGGCATCACCTCGCAACCGCGCTCGATGGCGGCGGCGATCAACTCGAATCCGGGATCAGAGATGCCCGGCGTACCGGCATCGGAAATCAACGCGACATCGCCGGTCTTCAAAGCGGCGAAGATTTCGTCCAACTTGGCGAGCTTGTTGTGCTCATGATAACTGGTCATCGGCGTGTCAATGTCGTAGTGTCGTGTCAGGACGCGCGATGTTCTGGTGTCTTCCGCGGCGATCAGCGAGACCTCGCGCAGAATGCGCAGAGCGCGCAGCGTCATATCCTCGAGATTGCCTATCGGCGTCGGGACGATATACAGGACGCCCATCAGCGATCCATACCTCGCATGCCTAGGCTCTTCGAGGCGGAAAGACGTGTGCCAGCGCTTCCGGCATGACGCTCTTGAAGGCGGCCAAGCTGTGACCGCTGCCCAGCTCGACGAAGCGGTAAGCCAGATCGGGATCGTGCGTCATCCGGCGCTCGAGGATGCCGCGCAGCGCCAGAGCCGGCTGATAAAAGCGCAGGTCTTGTTCATAGCGTCCGACCGAATGAAAGATGCGATTGGGCAATATCGGCGAATCGCGGAAGCGCTGGGCAAATTCTTTCAATAGCTGAACGGCCGGCGCCCGGCCCAGTGGCGGCGACACCAGGATCAAGTGCCCAAAGATCGCCGGGTTCTTCAGAGCCGCGTGAGCCGCCGCAATCGCGCCCTCGCCAAGGCCCCCCAGCCCGAGGTCCAAGGGCTCAATCCGGTGCTCGGCCTGCAAGAAGGGCAGCAACTCGGCGGCGATCATGGCGTAGTGCTTTTCGTTGCCGACATATTCCGCGGCGCGCTCCGACTGGCTGCCGCTGGCCAGCATGGCGATGATGATCGGCTCCATCCGCCCGTGCTTGATGAGCGCGTCGGCGATAAAGGGGACTTCCAGCGCGTTCATCGCCCACTGCCCGTCCATCAGCACCAGCAGGCGATAGTTGCGGCCATCATTGGCGTCGTAATCCGGCGGTGTATAGACCCACAGACTGCGCCCGCGGAAGCCAAGCTGTGCCGAACTGAAGTGATGACGATAGACGCGACCGCGGGCGACCGCGCTCATCGCCGACCAATTGGGGAAAGGACGCGCGCGCGGCATCTGCAAGACCGATGTATTCACACGATTGCCACGGATCGAAAGGGCATTGCGCGCATCGGCCTGCCAAAAGCGGCCCACACGATCCAGTAGATCCACTTCCTGCGCCAGCGGCGTGCCCGGGTCGTCAACCGCAAACATATAGTCCACCAAGGCGTCGCGCTCGAAAAATCGCTGATAATACCAAAGCGAGGTGTCATCCAGCCGGGTCATGCGCTCGAAGGGCGGATCCCGCTTGATAATGTCGACGTTCAGCGCCACATTTTGCGCCGTCCAGGAATCATAAACAAAGGTCGCCTTGTTGCGCTCCACCCAGGGCCATTCGTCATGCGTCATTAACAGTTCATCCACCAGATTCTGCCAATCATCAGTCGGCGTCTGATAAATCTCGCACAGGAACTGGATGAAGGAATTCCATCTCGAAGTCGCCAAGCCCCGCCCTCCTCGCCGCTTCGGCAGCGACAGTCACATTTTAGCACTTGCGCCGCCGATGCAAAAACAATATACGCTTTGGCTATGCTGGCAGCCAATTCACGTCCGATGGAAATTGCTGCACGGCTTGTCGACCTTCGCAAAAGCCTGCGCAAATCAGCGACATACTTCGTCTCTATGCTGTATGATGAGGTGGGATCGCCGCGACGCGCTGCAAATTGAATGAACAGATTTTGTGCTTGACATCGATATCGAAGGCAGATCGAGGGGCAAACAATGTCTACCCGGTATATCTATTCATTTACGGAACCGATCCGGCCCGAACAATTGGTGAAGCTGTTTAAGCAGACCAGCTGGGCAAATGCCCGCAGCCCGCTGGATGTGCAGCAAATGCTGGACCGTTGCCACTTCACCCTCGGCGTCTGGGACGAAGATCAACTGATCGGCTTTTCGCGTGTCATCACTGATGATCGATATCGCGCCCTCATCGACGATGTCGTCGTCGACAGCGCCTACCGCGGCCAGGGCATCGCTTCCGAAATGCTCGATAAGATGCTGAAGCGCATGCAGCATATCGAGGAAATCATGCTCGACTGCGCGCCCGAACTGGAAGAATTTTACGGCCGCTTTGGCTTTCAGACCAAGGAAAGCAGTTCGCTCTTGTTAAAGAATCAGAGCTAAGAGCTTGAGGGCGACTCAGCGGGGCGCGCGGGTCGCGTGGGGCACGTAGGTCGCGTAGACACAGACCGCCGACATCGCCCCTCGACACTGACCGCCGACACAGCCCGTCGGTCGCCCCTACAAGGCTTGTCCGGTACTGCAGAATGCATGTCCTCCGTACATTTTACCCCATCCCCGGCCCTTCCCCAGTGAACTAGGGAAGGGTGACTCGACGGCAGATTCGGGAAATTCAGGTGCCGAAATCGTCAAAATCCCTTGATACCGTGTGCACTGCAAGAGTGCTCCCCCTTCCTTAGCTTGCTGGGTCACGTAGGTCGCGTAGACACAGACCGCCGACATCGACCTTCGGGAAGGGGGTTGGGGAGATGGGGTGTAACCGGCGAGATAGCGTGGCCCAATACCGGACAAGCCTTACAACTCGACGATCTTTGGACTATCATTTGCATCAATTCTCGCATCCGGTCAAATTGAAACTGCCGCCAGAAAATGAGCAAAAGCTTGCGCAACCCCCATATTGAACCATTCACGCGCGTGGACAGGCGCATCGCGCCCGATGATATTCGCCAGCTCCAGGGCGTGGACCGGGTCTATCAGATGGCGAACAACGAGAATCCCTTGGGTCCTTCGCCCGGCGTCATTGAAGCGATTCGCGCCACTGCCCCCACCCTGTCGTATTATCCGCAGTTTTCGGATGTCGCCCTGCGTCAAGCGATTTGCGGCGTGCTGGGGCGCGGACTGGAGCCCGAACATATCTTCACCGGCTGCAGCGGATTTGAAGCGCTCGAGCTGATCGCGCGCGCCTTCCTCAGCCCCGGCGATGAAGTGATTCTGTCGCCCCCGACTTTCAGCGGCGCCTACCGCAAGGTTATAGAACCATTGGGCGCGCGCGTCATTGATGTGCCCCTCGCGCCGGAGAGTTTTCGCTATCGTCCCGATGCCGTATTACGCGCCGTCAGTGAATCGACCAGGCTGATCATGCTCTGCAATCCCAACAATCCCACTGGCACGATCACCCCGGCTGACGCGATGGCTGAGCTCATGCGCGGCCTTCCCGACCATGTGATCCTGGTCGCCGATGAGGTCTATCATCATTTCGTCGACGCGCCGGATTTTCCCGATTCCATTCAATTTGCGCTTGATGACAAGAACATCATCATCGTGCACAGCTTCTCCAAAGCTTACGGCCTGGCCGGCATGCGGCTTGGTTATGGCATCGCCAAACCGGCGATCGCCAATTACATCGCCGGTTTGCATCGGGGCTTCCATCAGAACAAGCTGGCGCTGGCGGCCGGCATCGCGGCCTGCCAGGATCAAGCGCATGTGCGGCGCTGCGTCGACTTCCTGCGCGGCGAAGTGGCTTGGCTCTGCCGCCAATTCGACCGGCTTGATGTCAAGTATTGGAAACCGGCGACAAACTTCATCATGTTCGAGACTCGTTTGGGGGCTGAAGACCTCAATCAGCAACTGCTGGAGCGGGGCTTCCTCTTGCGGGCGCAGACCCGAAACAACATGCCCTACGGCCTCCGCGTCAGCGCCAGCACGCGGGAAGACAATCAAGCCTTTATCCGCGCCTTGGAGGAGATTCTGAGCGCGGTTGCGACCTGACGCGCAACTCGAATCGGACGACTCGTCCGAGTCCTCCCGAACCGGATAACCCGTTCGCGGCGGGACGTGCATATCGAACAGCAGCTCGGGTGGCGCGGACCAGGTGTAGGCGAACGGAACCCAGCCGCAATGCCAGAAACTGGCGGTGGCTGTTTGCCATTTGACAATGCGTGTATCAAGCGTTGGAAGTCGGCGAATTTCGCTAACGCTATTCCTCGTCGCAAAATTCTTCCAATCCCGCGTCACACAACTCTTGCCGCGTCGGTCGCCGTACCACCACGTCATCAACTTCGTTGCCATCCTGATCGTACACTTTCACATCATCATAACCGCTGATTCTCCCATGCTCCGATGACGTGCTGCGCTGTCGCCTCGGCCTCTCCGTCGCCGTCGCCGACGGCGTCGCATCCGCCGCCCACACGGTCGGCATCAAATGACACGTATTATTGCGGGCAGAGTAATAGCCTTCATTCCACTCCGTCTGAGTTGTGCATCGCCAGCCCGCGTTGTTACAGCAGTTGCCCGCTATGGCAACCGAGGGGAGCGCGGTCGCTGTGGCCGTGGCGCTCTGTGGTGGTTCTTCTTGCGATAGGCTTTCTGGCTGAGCTACGGCGCACTGACCGTTCACAAAGGCATAATAACCTTCGTCCCATTCATTCTGCGTATTGCACGACCAACCCGCGCGGTCACAGCAATTGTTGCCCTCGCTGGCGCCTTGCGATCCCACCACAAGCGCCGCGGCAACCAACATGAAGGCGCACAGGCCGCCAAGTAGAAGCGCGACCGCCATCCTCGTATACAGACCTCCACCGACAAGACCTACTCTCGTGAATCTTTCCACCATGATGACATCCCTTCCGTCTTCTTGCCGACATTGGCGCGTCTCTAGACACGCGTAAATCCCACCTTAGCGTTCGACTTGTTGCTGAATATCGCCTTAAACACATTGCCCAAAGAGGCAATATGGAAAGGCATTTGTTCTCCAAGGGAAATGGTCCGACTCGCGGTAATCAGGCCTTGCGCCTGCGTAGTCGCCGGCAGGCCCGGGAAAATAACAACAAGCCAACGAAGCGGGAGAAATACTTGGAGGCGCCTAGACTTTGTCGCCCCCCTGCGAATGCATGTTCTAATTAAGAGCGGGCTGATTGAGGACTGCGAATTCATGATTGATAGCCTGCTACAATGATTTCGGGCATCATTGTAGCGATCTCAGATTCATAACACAAGCGTAATGTAATATACTGATTAGTAATGACACAGTATGCGCCTGTCTATGTCATATCTTTTGACATGCACACGGTTTCCGCTTGCATACGGGGCTTGGCCGCATGATACTAGGGGAAGCGCCGGCACTTGGCGCTTAGGATATACTTTAGACTGTACTAGCGCTTTCGCCACGATAGTGTTATCACTCGTTAATAAGCTCTGTACTGGATCACAATGTCTCACATCCTGCGCGAGCAGCATGCGGTCGGCACGGCGCGGGCGACATAGGCAGCGCCCCGGCGCTTCGTTCTTTTGACGCCCCATCCCGGGCTCGCTGCTGAGGACAGAACAGGTTTGGCGCAATCGGATATTCACCGCTCCCCTCGCCAAGCGATCATTGCCCTTGCCGCAGGCCTGTGATAGAATGCGCCGCGGCATCCCCCAATTTAGCGGGGAAAGCCAAATCCCACACATCAGGACTCGCGGTGGGTGTTGTCCGCCCCGTCGGATTGTCACCGGAGGATGAATGATGTGCGAGAATCAAACACCGTCTACCCAAGGAGCCTCCCCATGCCTTCAGCGGTAAAAATGCGAACCCTGCTCGAAACTGGTGTCCATTTCGGGCATCGCACGAACAAGTGGAACCCGAAGATGGATGAGTTTATCTTCACCCAGCGTAACGGGATTCACATCATCGACTTGCAGATTACATTAGCGAACTTGAATGACTTTCACGATAAGCTCGCTGCTCTGGTCGCGGGCGGCGGTTCCGTCCTCTTCGTCGGCACCAAGCGCCAGGCACAGGAAATCGTCCAACGGGAAGCCGAACGCTGCGGCATGCCCTACGTCAATTACCGCTGGCTGGGCGGGACCTTGACCAACTGGAAGACCATCCGCAGCCGCATCGACACCTTGAAACAGCTGGAACAGCGCCGCGACGCCGGCGAATTCGACCGGCTGACCAAGAAAGAAGGGCTGGTGCTCGAGCGGAAAATCGCCAAGCTGCAATTGCGCCTCGGCGGCATTCGCGAGATGACCCGCGTGCCCGACTTGCTCATTGTCGTCGATGCCGAGCGCGAATACACCGCCGTAAAAGAAGCCAATATCTTGAAGATTCCAGTGATGGCGCTGGTCGATACCAACGCCAACCCCGACATGGTTGATCACATCCTGCCCGCCAATGACGATGCCATGCGCTCCATTCGCCTGCTGATTGGCGCGCTCGCCGATGCCGTGCTAGAGGGTCACAACCTGCGGCAATCAGCCGGCATCGAAGAAGAAGAGGAACAGACATTCACCGATGCTTTCGACGAAGAACTCGCCGATGAAGATTTGCTGGGCGAGTCGACCTTGGCTAAGCTGCGCGACACCAAACTCTTCGGCGAAGAGGAAAGTGAAGAGACCGAAGGCGAAGACGGCGCCAGCCAGAACGGCGCCCCAGCCAGAGAAGACGGCAGCGCTGCCGCCAGCGAAAACGAAGACTGATCAATACGCACAATACGGAGACAGTACGAGAGATGGCAGTAACGGCAAGAGAGGTAAAGGCTCTGCGAGACAAGACCGGCGCCGGTCCGCTGGATTGCAAGAAGGCTCTGGAGCAGCACAATGGCGATATGGACGCCGCCGCTGAATTCCTGCGCGAAAAAGCGCTAAAGGACGGCATCAAACTGCAAGGCAAAGGTCGCAGCGCCAACGAAGGCGTCATCGGCAATTATTTGCACTTTGACAATCGCCTGGCGGTGATCGTCGAAGTCAACTGCGAGACCGACTTCGTCGCCGCGACCGACCAGTTCAAAGCCTTCGCCAAGGATATCGCCATGCACATCGCCAACATGAGCCCGAAATATGTCCAGCGGGATGATGTGCCCGAAGCCATTGTAGCCTCCGAAGCGCGCCTGCAGTTGGATCGCGCGCTGGACGAAGGCAAGCCGGAACATATCGCTGAGAAAATCGTCGCTGGCCGCATGAACAAATGGTACGAAGAAATCGTGCTGATGGAGCAGTCTTTCATCAAAGACGATGACAAAACGGTGGGGCAATACCTGCAGGAAACGGTGGCTGAGGTCGGCGAGACGATCCACATCGGCCGCTTCCAGCGCTTCGCCATCGGCGACGAGAATTGAGCAGACCCAGCACGCTCGCGGTGCATCCCGTGGCGTGGGAAATGCGCAATGAATTGTCGGGGATTAGTCAAAAGCTAATCCTCTTTTGTTTGAATTCACGACATGACACTGGCTGACAGCGACTGGGATATTCGTCTCTTCATTTACCAAGCGCTCGCTGAAGGCAGCCGTGCGCCTGACGCCGTTACAATCTCGAAACGATTCGGGATATCACCTGATGAAACGCGGAAGGCATTGCGGCGACTGCACGAAGCCCATGCCCTGGTATTGCGCGCGGGGAGCAGCGATATCCTGATGGCGAACCCGCTATCAGCCGTGCCCACCGATTACCGCGTTCTTTTGGGCGATACCGCGCTTTACGCCAACTGCGCCTGGGACGCGCTCGGGATCCCCGCCATGCTGGGCGCGGACGCTCGCATTAAGGCGCGCCATCCCCTGACCGGCGAAGGACTCGAACTGGCCGTAGAAGGGGATCGCCTGTCCGGCTGCCGCGGACTACTGGTCCATTTCGCCCTGCCCTTTCACCAATGGTATGACGACATTGTCGATACTTGAGAGACAATTCTGCTCTTCCGGTCGGAAGCTGAAATTGACGAATGGTGTCGCAAAAATAGCCGGGGGCGCGGCGCCGCCTTGACCATCGATCAAGTTTGGGAGCTCTCCAATCGCTGGTATAGCGACCGGATGTCGCCGAGCTTTCGCGGCCGCCATGCTGACGAAGCCATCGCCATCTTCCGCGCAATCGGCTTTACCGACCAGTTCTGGACGGTAGCGACGATTTGAATTGACTGTTGTCGCTTTTTCGGCGAATATGCTTGTTGGCAATTCACGCATCCCGGGAGCTAACATGACCGCAAGCAGTCCGTTGCCCTATAATCGCGTATTGTTGAAGCTGAGCGGCGAAGCGCTCGCCGGCGACAGCGGGACCGGCATTGATCCGGAGAAGACGGCTTACATCGCCCAGCGCGTGCGTGAGGTGTATGATCTCGGCATGCAGATCGCCATCGTTATCGGCGGCGGCAACTTGTGGCGCGGCGAACCGGCGGCGAAGCTCGGCATGGACCGCAGCACCGCCGACCACATGGGCATGATCGCCACTGTGATGAACGGGCTGGCGCTGCAAGACGCGATCGAACGACTCGGTATCGTCACCCGCGTGCAGACCGCCGTCGAAATGAATTCAATCGCGGAACCATATATTCGCCTGCGCGCCATTCGCCACATGGAAAAAGGGCGCGTGGTCATCTTGTCCGGCGGCATCGGCAGCCCCTACTTCACCACCGATTCGGCCGCCGCCTTGCGCGCCAGCGAGATCCACGCCGATGTGATCGTCAAAGCGACCAAGGTCGATGGCGTCTACTCGGCCGATCCAGTGGACAATCCCGACGCGGCGCGTTTTCGCCGGCTGAGCTATCAGGATGTGCTTGATCAACAACTGCGCGTGATGGACACCACCGCATTCACCCTCTGCCAGGAAAATGCCATGCCAATCATCGTGTTGAATTTCTGGAATCCCCACGACCTGGTCAATGCGCTTCAAGGAGATGATTCCATCGGCACCGTCATCAGCGACAGCCCCGGGCTCCAGCCCGCACTGCCCTTGTGAATCTCGTAAAATGAATGAAATCGTAGGGGCGACACTGTGTGTCGCCCGAATAGACGGATAACCTCCTGGTGGGCGATTCACAGAATCGCCCCTACAGTTAATCACGAATGGAAATGCGCGCCTCAAAAATGGGCAAGCACAAGCGAATCGCCGTCTTCTCCATGACGCCGCTCTTCCCCGATTTCGCCATGGGCGGCGGGCAGGCGCAGCTGAAAAAGGTGGCGCTGCATCTCGGCGAGTTGGGTCATCGCCTGACCATCCTTTCGACGCGGCGCGAAGGGTCAATGACGCCCTTCAAGTGGCACGAGAATGTAGAAATCCGTCCGCTCCTGCGCTTCAAACAGCCCTACCCCGAACCCTATTTCACGCCGATATATCATATCGCCAACGCCATGC
>WTGC01000193.1 GCA_011523705.1 Chloroflexota bacterium
TCGAAGAGGACAACTATAACGCGCGCATTTTCACGCAGCGGATCAACTTGTGGAACGACCACGAGGGCATGCGCCGCCTGATGATCGACGACCGGCTGGGCAAGATGGCGGCCGATCTGGCGCAAGTTGAAGGCATTCGCATTTGGCACGATCAGGCGCTGATCAAGCCGCCCTGGGGCAATCCGACCGGCTGGCATCTGGACAACCCCTATTGGTCCTTTTATTCGCGCGATGCCATCAGCCTTTGGGTGGCGCTTGACGATGTGACCAGCCACAACGGCTGCCTCTACTTTATCCCCGGCGCCCACAAAACAGCCACCTGGGACAATGTCGGCATCGGTCAGAATATTGGCGATTTGTTCAATACTTACCCGGAATGGGGCAAGCGGGAAGCGGTCGCGATTGAGCTGAAGGCCGGTTCCTGCTCTTTCCATAATGGCTTGTGCGCGCACGGCGCTGGCGCCAATATGACGCCTTATTTCCGGCGGGCGATGACCTGCGCCTACATGCCCGATGGCAGCACCTTTAATGGACAGAAGAATATCTTGTCGGACGAGCAGGTCGCCACATACGTGATCGGTGAAGTCCTGGATGACGATGCGCAAGCGCCGCTGATTTATCATCGCAGCAAGGACTATGTGCGTTTTCAAGATTGAATGAGAGATTACGGCGAACTATGGCCGTTTACTTCCGAATGGGCACGGTGCCGCTGTCGTCGAGCGGATAACCCCAGCGATTGATGTAGGACATGCCATCGAGGAAATCGTCGCCGATGGCGTCCAGTTCTCGCTGCAATAGCGCCTCGAGTTCAGCCTCCGTCTCGGCATAATTGGCGTCGCCAACGAGATTGTGCAGCTGGTAGGGATCGCTTTCGTTGTCGTAAAGCAGCCAGGGACCAGCCAAGGTGCGGCAATAGGTGAAACGCGCGGTGCGAATGCCGCGGTACTCGTGACCGCCAACAGGCCGTGACCATTCGCCAAAAGGATGGAAACAGGCGAGCAAGGCGCCGTCGCTGTCGTGCGCATTTTTGTAGTGGCGAGGCGGCGACTCGCCCGTTATAAATTCGCCAGCGAGCGCCCCTGAGAAATCACGTCCGTCGACGCATTCAGGAATCGGCAAATCGCAGACGCCGAGCAGCGTGGGCATGATATCGTGCGCGTTGAGGAAGGGCTCGACTTCGCGCCCTTCGCGTCCGTACTTGGCGGGATAGCGCAGCAGGAAAGGCACGCGGATGGACTCTTCCCAGGGTTTCTGCTTGCGCGTCCAGCCATGTGAGCCCAGCATATCGCCATGATCGGAAGCGAAGACGAGGGCGGTGTTTTCGCTCAAGCCACGTTCATCGAGCGTTTCCATGATATCGCCGACGGACCTGTCAATGGCGCTGCAATGGGCGTAGTAGCCAGCCAGCCATTCGCGCGCGTCGGCGGCCATTTCCGCCGGCACATTGGGGCGCAGCCTGATGTCCGCCTGATCGTACAAATCGCGAAATTCGCTTGGCGCCGTTTCGTAGGGATTGTGTGGCGGACCCCAGGAGAGGATTAGTATGAAGGGCTGCTCGGGCGACTGCGACTGGATGAATTGCCGCGCGTCAGCCGTCTGCGCGAAGACATCGTAGCCATCCCAGAATCGCCTGGTCGGATCGTCATTGTCGTAGTAAGCCGATTGATTGTATTCGTGCGTGCATTCCAGCGCCTTGAAATAATCGAAGCCAAGGCGGCGCTCCGGCGGGATGTAGGCTTTGCGGCCGCGGCCGTCCACATGCCACTTGCCGATGTATGCAGTGTTGTAGCCTTCTTTCTTGAAAGCATCGCCCAAGCCAGCTGGATCACCTGTTATGGGCACGTCGTTGACGATCACGCCGTGGGTGAGCGGGTATTGCCCGGTGAGAAAACTGGCGCGCCAGGGACAGCAGACCGAGTAGCCGGATATCGCGTGCTTGAAGTTGATGCTTTCCCGCGCCAACTGATCGATGTTTGGCGTCTTGACTTGCGCGTTGCCGGCGTAACCCAAGGCTTGCAGACGCCATTGATCAGTGAGTAAGAAGACGACATTGGGTTTCGCCATGATTGCTCCAATACGTGCAAGGATTGTCTGATAATTGTTTATGCTGGCGTATTTTCTACCCCATCCCCCGGCCCCTTCCCCAGCAAGCTAGGGAAGGGGAGCTAGAGTCAGAGGAGTCGGCGATGAATTGGTCGTATTCGAGCCAAGCTAAGGTGTTTCTGTCGCGTTACAAAGGCAGAATTCAACTGCCTTGCAGCAAATGTGCATTAACGCCCAAGCCTGTTAGAGTCGACCTAGTTCCAGAACTCGTCCCATTCTTTACGGAAGGCGGCCAAGCCTTCTTTGACATTGAAAGCGCGCCGCCCCAGCGCTTTCGCCGTGTGTTCCGTGCTCATGCGCGTCCGGTACGGGATGCCGATGTGCCGCATTTCATCCAGCACCGCCTCGTCCGTGCGCGTCGGCATAATTAAGGCGGGGTCGGCTTCAAAGGCCGTCGCGATCTGATGCGCCAGGTCAATGCGATTGATCGCCTCGCTGCCGAAGCAGTGGAACAAGCCATTGCCGTCGTGCTGCGCCAGCCGTAAAAGCATATCGGCGCAATCGGAAGCCAGGGTGGGGTGGGCAACGTCATTGACCTTGGGTCCGGTCCAAACCTCCGCGGGCAAGCCAGCCGCCAGCCGATAAATCACGTAGACGGAAAAATCGAAGCCGAGGCCGTTCTCCATCCGCGCGAGAGAAGGGGCGGCGTAATTCAAACCGTAGACGCCGGCCAGCCGACCGACGCCGTAATTCAAGCCGTCCAGTGCGCCCAGGTCGCGCTCGGAAGCGGCTTTCATCACGCCGTAGAAATTGACCGGGTTTGGCGGCGAGCTCTCGTCTACCAGGTCGACGCGCCCGTCAAAGACCCAGTCCGATGAGACGAAGACCAGGCGCGCGCCGATGTCGCGGCAGGCTTCAGCGATTGCGCGCGTGCCATCGACCATGAGCGACCAGCACAATTCCCGATTGGCGAACATGAAGAGTTGATCGAGTATGGCGGCGCAATGAATGACGACATCGGGCTTATAGCGGCGGATCGAAGCGCGAATCGCGTCGTGATCGGCCAGGTCCAGCGGATCCAGTTCGTAGTCGACTTGCCATTCGGGCTCGGGACCATACTGTGAGGCGATGATTTCGTTGCCCCGCTCCCGCGCCAGCCTTATGATATTGCTGCCGACCAAGCCGGTTCCGCCGGTTACATATAGTCTCATAAGGTGCTCCCGAAGTGAGTGAGGGGGCGCTTAAGGTTTCCGTACGCGCGCCGTTAGATCGGCTATGCGACTTGCCATTTCCCTATAGGCGTCGCGCAAATCAGCCAGGGATGCCGAACCGCTTTGTGCCGTTTCGATGACCACCGCTTCGGCGGCGGCGTAATCGGCGCAGGCATCGGCGACATCGCCCGCGAATTCCAGCGGTATGGTGGTGACGCCGTTGGCATCGCCGTGCAGCAAATCGTTCGGGTAGACATCAATCCCGCCCACTTGCACCGGTCCCTGCAATTCGAGCAAGTGCATATAACCATGCGCGCAGACGATGCCATTGTAGAAGACGGGGAAATCCAGCGGCTTGATCCCGGCGAAGTCACGGCCCGGTCCATTGGTGACCAAGCCGACAGCGCCGAAGGCTTTGAAGGAGTTGCAGAATACATCGCCGAAGTTGGCTGCTGAGCCGCCAGTATCGAGATTTTGCAGGACAATCGCGGGAGGACCGGCCAGCTCGTCAAAGCGGCAGATGAGATCGGGCACCGTCGGCACATCGCGATCGGGCAATGCGGCGAAGGTGCGGCAGGTGGCGGTCGCTGCGAAACCGACCATGGGCGGCAGATGCGGGAAAGCGGCTTTGATCTCGCGTGTCATGAAACCGTGATTGCGGCGGCGGACCTGGAACAATTCGATGACGTTAGCGATGGTCGCCGAATCGTATGTGCGCAGCTTGTCCAATACGCTTTGATGAACCATTTGGAAGTCTCCTTGTGCTTATTGCTATTGGCGCATTGCGCGCAATAAGGGCGAACGCATCTCTTCGACATACATCGCTTGGCTGGGCATGACGTTGGCGACATTGGCGTTTTCGCCAAAGGCGCTGAAATACAGCTTGAGATTGTCGTGCCAGAGCATGGGACCTTCCTTCGGCGATGTTGCCTCGAAGACGATATTCTCAAGCCCAAGCGCGTCGACCACTTTGCCTATTTCGCGCGCGGTATTTTCACCTTGCAGGTCGAATTCCTCATGGTCGATCATGACCATGAAAGCGCCGTCCTCAAGGGCGGCCGCGGCGCCACGCAGAATCTCGTCGGCGGTTGAGGCGCGCGGCGGCAGGCTCAGATTCCAGTGATAAATCGGATGATGCTCCTGGATGATGCGCATGCCCAGATCGAGGGCCAGTTTACGCCAGGCTTTCCATTGCGCGGCGCTAACCTCGTCGGTGGTGTTCATGAACTCGATGACGCGGAATCCTAACTCGCGTCCCGATTCGATCGCGCTTTCCACCACACCGTGCATGTACGCTTGCATGAAGAAAGAGTGATCCAGATAAGGCTCGACCGCAAAGCGCTGATACGTTGCGATCTTGCGTTTTAGCCACTCGCGCGGACTGAAGATGACTTGCGTGGTGACGATCTTCACAAAATCCAGGCGCGGGGCCGCCACTTCCAGGAAGTCTTCCAGCTCGACCAAGCCCATGCGTTCGATATATCGCGGCGCTTCGTCGTATCCGACATCCTTGAGCCAGGTCTGCCGCAGCCTGCGCGGCTTCGGATACGCGGGAAGAGCAAAAACCTCGCTCATGGATTTTGGCGGCATTTCTTTCTCCTTGTCACGCTGGCTCAGCCCTTTGTCCCCTGGATAATAGTGCCGATTGCCTTCAGATACCATGCAATATGCCAGCTCCCGCACAGTCTAAGCGCGGGACGTCTCTGGTACAATTGAAGGGGTACCTATGATTCTGGAATTAGCCCATGCGAACGAGCAAGGTCATTCATATCATAAGCTGCCACGCCGAAGGCGAGGTGGGCAATGTGATTGTCGGCGGGGCGCCTCCGCCACCTGGCGAGACGCTTTGGGAACAGTCGCGCTGGATCGCCCGGGATCAGTCGCTGCGCCAATTCGTGCTGAACGAACCGCGAGGCGGTGTCTTCAAGCACGTCAATCTCTTGGTGCCGCCGAAACAGCCCGAAGCCGTCTATGGCTTTATCATCATGGAACCGGAGCATACGCCGCCGATGTCGGGCTCGAATTCGATCTGCGTCGCAACGGTGCTGCTGGATACCGGCATGGTCGCAATGCAAGAGCCGGAGACGACTTTCTATCTTGAAGCGCCCGCCGGCTTGGTGCGTATCCGCGCTTTCTGCCGGGACGGCAAAGCGCAAAGCATCGAGTTTGAGAATGTACCGTCCTTCGTAGACCGGCTGGACGCGGCTTTGGAAGTCGAAGGTTATGGGACGCTGAACGCCGATGTCGCTTACGGTGGCGACAGCTTTGTATTGGTAGACGCGCATGCATTGGGATTTGAGATCGTGCCGGACGAAGCGCTCGATCTGGCGCGTGCCGGCGCGCAAATTACGACCGCGGCTAACGAACAGCTCGGTTTTCAGCATCCAGTTCATGGGGAATGGAACCAGATTTCATTCTGTCAGTTCACCTTGCCGGTCGAACGACAGGGCAGCCAGCTGACCGGGCGCAACACGGTCGCCATTGATCCGGGCAAGCTGGACCGATCGCCCTGCGGCACCGGCTGCTCGGCGCGGATGGCTGTGCTGCAGGCGCGCGGTGAAATGCGAATCGGGGATCAGTTCGTCGCTCGCTCGATCATTGGTTCGCGATTTGACTGTCATATTGCCGAGGTCGGCTCCTTGCGCGGTCGCACGACGGTTGTGCCGCGCATACGCGGTCGCGCCTGGATAACCGGTACGCAGCAATTGATGCTCGACCCTGAAGATCCTTGGCCCTTGGGTTATCGCCTCACCGATACATGGCCCAAACCTTGAATCCCGCTCAATTTCGATTCAGCCAAACGGTCATCTGACCGTCGCCGCGATGCCCCCAGGCGTAGTAGGGGATGGCTGTGAACGCGACTTTGTCGCCCCTTGCGTCCAAAGCGTCTCCTCGTAAGGTGGTGAGGCCGCCCAGCAGTTCAGCTTGGTGTTCGGCTTTGATCACGCTCGTGTCTGGCAGGGAAAGATCAATTACATTTGCTTCGTTGTCGGCCGCTTCAAGCGCGTATACGATCGGTCCCCGTTCGAGCGCCACTCTGCCGCGCAAGTCGTCGACCGATTCATGCGCGACCACGCGGCGGATCGCCATCGGCAGGCGCAGTTCGACTCGTGTCCTGCCTTCCCATCGGCGCTCCACACGGACGTATCCATCATCAATCGCAAGCGGGATTAATTCGCCGTCGACGACGATTGTCGCCCGAGCGATACTTGCGTCGAGGTAGCGATAGAGATCGCTCGGCACAGGCTGCCCTTGGGCGAATGAGGGAATCCGCAGTTGGAGGGCGAAAGTCGATGGCTGAGACACTGTGAGATCCAATGTAATCAAGCCATCCCAGGGATAGTCAGTCACTTGCTGAATGCGTACGTCGGTCTCATTGATGCGGAAGCGCGCGTCGCCGGCGATGTAGAGATTGACGAAAATGTCGCGCTCGCGCCGGGCGTAAACGTAGCCAGACAAAGACGGCAGCAGCCGGACCACGTTGGTCGGGCAGCATGAGGTCTGATACCAAGGCTGCCGCGCCATCGACGTGCTGAGATTGAAGTTATACTCCCCATCACAAGCCAGCGGATTAACATAGTAGAAAGTGCGCCCGTCCATGCCGACGCCGGATAGAAATCCGCTGTAGAGCACGCGCTCCAAAATGTCGATATGCTTCGCCGCGCCCGTCAGCAGGAATAGGCGCTGGTTCCAGAGGATGTTGGCTTGGGCGGCGCAGGTCTCGTTGTATGCGGTCAAGTTGGGCAGTTCGTAATCATCGCCGAAGGCTTCCCCGTCATGGCGCGCGCCGATGCCGCCAGTGAGCGCCAGCTTTTTGCCGACCACGTTTTCCCACAGCGCCTCCACGGCGGCCCGGTATTGCGCGTCGCCGGTCAGCGCGGCGATATCGGTCATGCTGGCGTACATATAGCCGGCGCGGACGGCATGCCCAACAGCCTCCCGCTGCTCGGTCACGGGCACGTGGTCTTGACAGTATGGACCATATACATCACGCCCGTTTGCCCGGCCTCGCTCGTCGAGGAAAAATTTCGCCAGGCGCAGATAGCGATCTTCGCCGGTCGCGCGATAAAGCGCCACGAGACCGATTTCGATCTCTTGGTGGCCCGGCACATCGCGGAGCTTTCCCTCGCCGAAGACCAAGTCGATCAGATCGGCATTTTTGCGGGCGACATCGAGGAACTTCCGCTTGCCCGCCGCTTCATAGTAGGCGACCGCGGCTTCGTACATATGCCCCACATTGTAAAGTTCGTGGTTGACGGCGAGGTTGGACCAGCGCTCTGGCCCGCAATGCTCGGGCGCGTTTGCCGGGTCGATTGTACGAGCCGTGTAGAGGTATCCATCATCTTCCTGGGCGGCGGCGAAATTGTCGATGAGGTCATCCAGGTAGGCTTCCAGTTGCGGGTTTGGCGCGACCTGCAGGGCGTAGGCGGCGCCCTGGACAACTTTGAAGACATCGGAATCGTTGTAGAAGATGCCCTCATGCGGACCATCCATCAGTCCGCCCGCCTTGGCGAAATTGTCAATACGTCCCGTCTCTTCACATTTCTCAAAGTCGTAGGGAATAGTTACATTGATGGCAGTGTCGATGCGCCTTTTCCAGAAATTGTCCCGGATTGTCACGTTCGTGAATGACAGGGGCTGGATCGGGTAATCGTCAGGCTTAACGCTCATTCCTCCTCCTTTTCGGGCTGCGAAATGGGAAAAGCCGCGATTCGCAGTTGAGTCGAGCCGAAGGGAATCAGCGTGATCTCTTCGGCTGCTTCATCCGTGGGATGTGGTCCGGCGTCTATATCGGCGGCCGAATTGTCTTGCAGCGTCCATTGCGGCAACTGTCTTGCCTTCACGTAGAGGGTTACCGGCGGGTCGTCGGTGGAGAAGGGCACGATGCCAGGTTCTGCCACTTCTACGCTCACACCGGCGAGCTTGGCTTCATCGTCGAGCAGCAGTCCGTAATTCCATGGTGATCTTGGGTAAATCTCCCAATCGGCATGAGGGAGCTCACCGGCGATCTGTTTCCATTCCTCGTCAATCCTGGCGCCGTAGAGCAAGGGACCGCGATACACCGAGAGCAAGCCCTGATGCCCTTCGCTCAATCGCAGGTTCATCGGCAAAGCGAGCTGGATGGAATCGCCTGATTGCCAGCGCCGACGAATCCGGTGAAACGTGCCGGCGGCGCGAATCTCGCTAGTCTTCGCATTGATCGTCAGTTGGGCTTCATGCGCCCAATCCGGAATTCGCAACTGAAAATCAAATTCGCAGGGCGATTCCAATTCGAAGTCGAACTTGATGTCGCCTTTGAACGGGTAGGCCGTCTCCTGGGTAATGGTCATGGGAATGCCGTCGCCGACCCTGGTCTTGACCTGGCATGGCGCATAGGCGACAGCGGCGATCCCGCCGTCGGGCGTCGCCATGAACAGGCTCTTGGTGAACTTGGGCCAAGCCTGATGCATATTGGCGGTGCAGCAGCCGAAGTGGGGCTCGAGTCCATAGATATTGGATTCGTCGGAGTTGTCGGTCCAGTTGCGCTTGGCGACCGTCGCCAGGACTTGATTGACCTGCTGGTCGTACTGATGCGCCCACATGTCGGGCGTGAATGCCGCAGGGAGGGCATTGAAGGCGACGCGCTCCAGTTGATCGCCGAAGAAGGGATCGCCCAGAATCCGCATGAGTTCTTCCAGCGAGAACATGAACTCGGCGACCGCGCAGAGTTCGCTGCCGCTGGCCGGCGAAGTGCCGTTGAGATGTTCGTCGCAACTAAAGACGCCGTTGGGCTGGCCGTGGCGCATCATCAGATTTTCGATGCCCAGGCGCGATGCAATCCGATGCCAGGGCTTGCCCGTCTGCACATAGAAGACGCCGCCCGCTTTGACGCCCATCGCATGGTTGGGCCCGTGCGTCATCATCCCGTGATTCCACTCTTTCAGCGGCAGCACATGGCGAAGACTGTAGTTCGCCTGCAATTCGGGCCAATCCAGCGTCCGATCAATCAATTCTTGCGCCAGATCTAGCAAGAAAGCGTCGCCAGTAAAGTTGAAGAGCCAATGCACGGCCAGTACGTTGTCCATCGCGCGCGCCCAGCCCCAAAGGTAGAGCGGCTTCACTGGCAGAACGCGCAGTTGATAGCGGAAGTAATTCGTCATCAATTGGAGGACGCGCTCGTCTTCGCTCGCTTCGTAATGAGACATCAGGACTTTGAGCATGATCATGCGCGGCCACCAGTCGGGGTCGCGCGTGCCGAAGTAGCCGCGCTCATCCTGGCTGTTCAGTGTCCACTCGATCCAGGGTTCAACTTTTTTCAGCAGGCGCTCGTCATCGAGCAGA
Source organism: Chloroflexota bacterium (assembly GCA_011523705.1). Lineage (GTDB taxonomy): Bacteria > Chloroflexota > Anaerolineae > Aggregatilineales > Phototrophicaceae > UBA6055. The sequence continues at coordinate 9,576 of WTGC01000193.1, forward strand.
TGCGCGAGAGGCAGCAAGCCATCGAGGTAATAGGGTCCCCGCTCCCAGGAATCGCCGTCGCCGCCCAGCCAGCCGTTGTCCGGTCCCACGTCGGGCCAGAATTCGTCGAGATGGCCCGTGAGTCCATTGGCTTGCACGCGCAACTGATTCAGCAGCCAGCCGCGCGGCTTGATGGCGCCGAGCGGCAGGGCTTGGAATGCGGCGGGATACAAGGGTTCACGGTTCCGCGGGAGCTTGTCCATGAGCTGGCCTCTTGCTTGAAGGTGGTTAATTCTTTACCGCGCCGCCCATGAGCCCATCCATGTAGTAGCGCTGGAGCGCTAGAAAAATGACCAGGCTGGGAATAATAGATACGATGACACCGGCTTGCAAGGCGCCCCAGTTGACATCGCCCCAGATGCCATAGCGAATTGTGGTGAGAAAGACGGGCAAGGTGAATTTGTCCTGATCGGACATGAAGATGAGCGCGGCGAGGAATTCGTTCCAGGAGTTAATGAATGCATAAATGGCCACGGTGACGATGCCAGGCAGAACCAGCCGCAGCATGAGGCGATAGAGAATGCTCAATGAGCTACAGCCATCCAGCAGCGCCGATTCTTCCAATTCATGCGGGACGGCGAGAAAGCTGTTGCGCATCAGGAAAATGCCGAAGGGCAGCTGAAAGGTAATGTAGACGAGCGCGAGGCCGAAAAGCGTGTCGTGCAAATCGACCTGAACGATCATGACAAAGAGCGGAATCAAGATTGATTGAAAAGGAATCATCAAGGTGGAAAGCACCATGATGAAGAGCACATTCTTTGCTGGAAAATCGAAGCGCGCGAATCCGTAACCGCCCAATGTGCTCAGTATGACGCTGCCGGCGACGGTGATTAGCGCGACAACCGTGCTGTTGTAGACATGCTGCGCGATACCGATCTTGCCGTAAGTTGTAAGCTCTTCGTAGTTTTTCAGGGAGATCTCTCTCGGCAGATAGGTCGGCGGCACAGCAAGCGCCTCCGCTGGCAATTTAATCGAGTTGATGAATGACCAGGCAATTGGAAACAGGAATAGCAATGCCAGGACAACCAGAATCAGGTAGCGCAGGGCTAGCAACGCGCGGCGGCGCAAGCGGCGCAATTCCTGCTGCGAGCGTTCGGCTTGGGCGTCTATGACTGGCGCGGTCATCTATTCCCTCTCCCGCAAGACGTACAATTGCAGACCCGTCAGCGCGACAAGAATCCCGAGCAGGACGATAGACATGGCGGCGCCGTAGCCCATCTTGAAATATGTAAAGGAGTTGTTGAATATCCAGAAGACAATAGAAATTGTGCTGTTCCGCGGTCCGCCGCGCGTCATGATATAGAACTGGTCAAAGGAAAGCACCGACCCGATGACGGATAGTACTAAGGCAAGCGCGATAAAGCGGCGCATCAACGGCAAGGTGATATAAATTAGCTTTCGAAAGTAACCGGCGCCATCGACCTCGGCCGACTCGTACAATTCATCCGGGATGGCCTGCAAGCCAGCCAGCAGCAAGATCATGGTGAAGCCGACCGTCTTCCAGACGACCGACAGAATGATGACATTCATGGCGGTATTGGGTCTTCCCAGGAAGAGCTGCGCCTTCGGGACGAGGTTCAGGTCGAGCAAAATCTTGTTGAAGACGCCGATGCGATCATCCAGCATCCAGGTCCAGAGCAGACTGGATACGCCCAAGCCGATGACCACCGGCATGAAGAAGATGGTGCGGAAGATGCCGATATAACGAATATTGTGCCGGACCAAGGATGCCAGAATGAAGCCCAGAATGAAAATCGGCGGCGTGACCAGCGCTGTGTAGCGAAAGGTGAAATCGAGGCTCTTCAGGTATTGCCGGTCCTTGCCGAGTTCCTGGTAATTCTCCAAACCGGTGAAGGCGCGCTCGCCGAAGAGCGGCCAATCATGGAAGGACATGAAGATGGTCATGATCAGCGGAATGATAAAAAAGACGGTCACAAAGGCGACAGTCGGCGTAACGAAGAGCAGCCCCGTCAACTTGCGGCGCTGCGTCCAACTGAGATTAAAGGGTGTCAACTGCATCGGGTCGGAGTTCACGAATCGCATTTGCTAGAATTTGTAGCGATCGCCGTTGGGAATAAGCGCCTGCCAGACTGTCGTCCACAATCCAGCAGGCACTGAGAAGCTGAAAGGCTAACCTTCCATAATCTGGGTGAAGCGCTCTTGCCCGAGTTCAAGCGCGCCGTCGATATCGCCATCGAGGATCGCCACTTGCAGCATCTCCAGCCAGGGACCGTTGGGATCGTTGAACAAGTCGTTGTAGACCGTCGTGTAGGGGGTAAAGCCCACTGCCAGGGCGCTGGCGGCGGTCATTTGGCGCTCGTCGCCCTCGAAGTACGGATTATCGACCAGCTCGAGACGGACCGGAATCTGACCGTTGGCGGCATAGATTTCAATCTGCGCTTCGTCGCTCATGGTCCATTCGATAAAGCGCCAGGCTTCTTCGACATGTGCGGAGCCGCTGGCAATCGCGATGACATCGCCACCGCCGAAGGAGGCCGCGCCACCATCTTTGCCCGGAATATGGAAGACGTCGAAGTTCAAATCGGGATGATCGTTGGTGAAGAGCGGGATCGCAAAGTTACCCATGCCGGCCATGCCGATATTGCCGCCGGTGAAGGCGCTGACGAAGTTGCTGCCGTTGTCAATGCTGGCGCCCTCGGGCACGAGACCCTCTTCCCAGATCGTATTGTAGAAGGCAAGCGCATCGCGCACGACAGGATCGCTGGTGATGGTCGCTTCGGCGTAGTCGTCGCTGAGCACATCGCCTCCGCTGGCCCAGATAAAGGGCAGGAAGGTGAAGGCGTTGCAGCCGGCGCAGTTCATCGAGAACCAATAGCCGTAGATGTCGTCGCCCAGGGCGCTGATGGCGCGCATCGCATCCAGCATCTCGTCCCAGGTTGAGGGCGGATTGTCCGGATCCAAACCGGCCTGCTCAAACAAGTCGATATTGTAGACGATGAAAGAACCATCTACTCCCGTGGGCACGGCGTAATTGCGCCCCTCGTACATGCCCAGTTCCATGTGCGCCGGCGTCAAGCTGTCGGCGTAGGGCAGTTCCCGGACGTATTCGGTGATATCAACCAATTGACCCGCGGCCGCGAAAGCCGGGGTGTAGATGAGGTCAATGCTGGCGATATCGGGCGGTTCGCCAGCGGCGATTGCGGCGCCCATCTTGGTGACGAATTCCGCGGACGGGATTACAGTTAGCTCAATCTGGCTGTCGTTATTGGCGTTCCACTCATCGACCAGCGCCTGCGTTTGGAATGGGATTGAGCGAACCCACATGGTCATGTTGATCTGATCATCCTGCGCTGCGAGCGGGAGGCTCCCCAATACGAGGAGAGCCGCAAGAACAGTCACGATACACTTGCGAGAAATCATGCGTTTTAGTCCTTTCTGTAAACCTTTGATGTAGCCTGAGCCCGGTGCAAGTTGCAGTGTGCTCAGAGTGGCTTGCCCAGTGAGATCCAGAACCAAGCACTGATAACATGAGCTTTGCAAACAGCAAGGAGCCAAGGCTGATGCACCAGTTTATAGCAGATGGGACGCGATTGCCAACAGCAGTTTGTTGAACGATTTGGCAGCCGCTTGTCGTCGTAAGAGAGTACCCGCCGGGCTGCCCCCTGGCAGGTACTCGCAATCTCGGAGAACTAGCCCTCGGCCATGATCTGCGTGAAGCGCTCTTGCGCGACTTCCAGCGCGCCGTCGATATCGCCATCGAGCACGCCCACAGAGGACTATCTGTGCTTCAAGCATGAATCGTGCAATCTGTTGAGCTGTCGATAAAATCTCCATTCCTGCTGACGGCTAGCTCGACACCATTGCTTGCAACGTGCAAAGAATTAAAGCAATCGCTGTCAAAGCAGATTCGGCGGGACGCCCAACTGCCGGAATGCGGCGCAGGCTGCGTCCAGGTGCGCTTTGCCGCCGGTCAGCGAGATTTGCAGGTGGCCGGGAATCAGCGCGTCAAAATCGTAGGGCTCCAGCTTGAACATGCTGTCGGCGTAAGCATCGATGCGGCAGTCGTGTATGTTCTGCCAGACGACTTTGCCGCCCCAGAAGACCAGGTCGGCGCCGAGCAGGTAGATCCGGTCGCCCCCGCGCATGAGAAAGCTCAGGTGACCGTCGCAGTGGCCAGGTGTCTCGAAGGTCTCAAGCTCCAAATTGCCGACCTTGATCGTATCGCCCTCGACCAGTTCCACATCGACGGGGCAGGGCGGCAGGAAAAAGTCTTCCGGGTAGAAATTGGCGGCTTTGGCGACGTCCAGCGCGACCGCTTTTTCGTCGGCCTCGCGGATAACCGGCGCGGCGAAGGCGGAGGAATACACCTCGACATCAAGCCGCTTTTGCGCTTCGGCGGCGGCGCCAATGTGGTCACAATGGTAATGCGTCAGAATCAGCTTGCGGATCTTGGCGGGATCCAAGCCGTCGCCGCGAATGTGATCCAGTATCGTGTCGAAATCCCGGTCCATGCCCATGCCGGGATCGACCAGCGCCAATTCGCTGCCGCTGTTGAGCACGAAGACGTGGCAGTCCAGGTAGCCGGACAAGCCAAAGCCGAAGTAACCGCCGCCGACAACGTGCAAATCGCTCGTCAGTTTCATGTTTGTTCTCCAAATGACTCCATCTCTACAAATAGAACGGATTATCGCGCTTTCGTCAAGGAATCTAGGTATCGAGCGTGATATACTCGCGCCAGTATTTTGAAGGGAAGGAATGGGCGTATGCTCCTGGGCATTGATCACATCGTCATTGCAGGACCGGATCTGGATGAATTAACGGCGACATTCAAGGCGCTGGGTTTCAATGTCGTCAGCGGCGGGCGCCACCCCATCGGCTCGTACAATCGATTGATCGGTTTGCAAGACGGCGCATATATCGAGCTGCTTTCATTTTACGAAGAAAGCCCGAAGCACTACTGGTGGGACGCGGTACATCGGAAAGGCGGGGGGCTAATCGACTTCTGCATGCAGACCGATGATATCCGCGCCGACTACGCGGTCTTTGCATCGCAGGGCGTGGAAATGAGCCCGCTGGTCGGACTGAGCCGCGTTCGCGACGATGGCTATCGCCTCGCTTGGCTCAACAATGAGATCTATGATCCGTTTCAAGGGCTGATTCCCTTCGTCATTGAAGACGAGACGCCGCGCGACGAACGCGTGCCCAAAGAGAATGAGCATAGCAACGGTGTAATCGGCATCGACGCGATTACGCTGGTCGCACGCGATCTCGACTTGGCGCGGCCGATCATGAGCGCGGCGCTCGGCGGGGAAGGCGAGCACGTGCGCGATGATGCGCTCAAGGGGGCAGGAGTCGTTTTCGAGGTCGGAACGCATCGGCTGGAGTACCTGAGTCCGGACGATGAGAGCTGCCCACTGCACGAGCATATTGCGCAGAATCGGCCCGTGCCTTATCGGATTCGCTTCAAGACGACCGGGCGAAAGTTTGCGGTCGATCCCGGCTCGGCGGCTGGAGCGCGCATCGAGTTTGTCTAGTTGGCGAATGCTTCATTTTGGCAGCCCCCGCAACATTGGATATACTTTGGCTAGGGCTGGTCGGTCTATGGACCAGCGAAGGCAAGCGCCTGTATCCGGAAATAGTTTCTTGTGGAAAGGACAGTTTATGAGCGCAAAAAGAGAATACCCCGAGTGGATGGGCAAGATGCGCGCCCTGAACGCGGATGAGTTGCAAGAGTTTCTCGATGGCCCTGTGGTCGCGCGGATCGCGACCGTCGACAGCAAGGGCGATCCTTATATCACGCCCGTCTGGCAGGAGTGGGACGGGGAATCGATGTGGGTGATCCCGCGCGCGAAAACCATCTTCGCCCAGCATTTGCTGCGCCATCCGCGTTGTTCGGTGTCTTGCGCCATGGACAGCACTCCCTACACGCGGGTGCTGTTTCGCGGCCCGGCCGAAGTTGTCGAAGGACCGGCGCTGATGCATGGTGAGTGGCTGGAGATCGGCCGCCGGATGTCGACTCGTTATTTGGGCGAACGCGGTCCGGAATATTTGGAGCCTTCACGAGTGCGCCCGCGTTACCTGGTCAAGATCACGCCGGAAAAGACGATTTCCTGGGAAGGCGTCGAGTGGGCGGCAAAGTACCTCGATGACCAGGATGCGCCGGCCGCCCCGCACTGAGGCGCGGCAACAAGCTGCGAAATGACAGGGCTCGCTGCTCAGCGTACCGATCAGGATTGCGAATGAGCGTGGCAAAGCCATACGAATCGGTGACAAGCGCCGGTGATTGGCCGTTGCGGCTGCGGCTTTTCGTCGCCAATTACGGCGTGTACATCGCGCTGCTGGCGCTCTTGCTCGCCGCCACTGTCCTGACGCCGAGACTCTACGATGTCAACACCATCGCCGTTGTCATGCGGCAGGCATCTCAACTGGGCATTGTCGCGATTGGGCAGACGCTGATCTTGTTGGTCGCCGGGCTCGACTTGTCCGTCGGCGGCATCTTCCTGATGACCTCAATCGTGGTGGCGGATGTCACCAACGGGCGTGATGAGCTGGTCATTCCGGCGATCTTGATCGCGCTGGCGCTGGGCGCGCTGGTGGGCTTGGGCAACGGCGTGCTGGTGACGAAACGGCGCGTCCCGCCTTTTGTGGCGACATTGGGCATGCTGGTCTTGGTCAAGGGCGCCACGCAAGCGTATACGAAGGGCGTGCCGGGCGGCTTCGTGCCGGATATCTTAGGCATCGTCAATCAATCCTGGTTTGTGCTTTCGATACCGCTGCTGCTTTGGCTAGGACTGAACGCCGTTTTCATATTCGTTCTGCGGCGAACTGCCTACGGCCGGAAAGTCTACGCCGTCGGCAGCAACATAGAAGCGGCGCGTCTATCCGGCATCTCGGTTGATGGCATCCGCATCTCCGTGTACATCCTGGGGAGCTGCCTGGCGGTTGCCTCCGGCGTCGTGTTGACAGGCTATGTCGGCTATGTAGATCGATTTATCGGGACCGGGCTTGAACTGGACTCAATTGCGGCCGCGATCGTCGGTGGGACGGCTTTCGTCGGCGGGCGCGGGGGCTTGCTGGGAACAATCGCCGGCGTGTTGATTATTCAGATCTTGAGCACAATGGCAGTGCTGATGGGCTTGGATATCGAGGTGCAGTTCATCATTAAGGGCTTGGTGATTCTGGGCGCGGTTACTCTGTACAGCCTGGCCAATGTCGAAGAGTAGGGAATGAAGAGAAAAGGGGGCGAATTGGGAAGAAACAGTTAGTTAGAAAGCGGGTCAGCCGAAGCAACTCGCGTTGACTCTTAGTGAATTTAGGGAGGAAATCCAATGTTGAGGAAACTGATTTACACGCTGTTCATTTTGTCGCTGCTGCTCGGCACGTCAATCGTGTCGATTGGGCAGGACAGCGCAATGGTGGAGTTCGAAATCACGCAAGAGATGGTCGACGCCTCGCCCTATTTGCAGAGCGTGATTCCGCGTCTGGATCAAGAGTATGACACCAGCGAATTTGCCAAGGATCCGCCTTATCGGATCGCCCTGGCTGCGCAAGGGACGAGCAACGCCTGGTCGGCGCTATTTGACGCGCACGCCTACTGGTACGTCGACGAATTGGGCGAGGATGTCATCTCGGAATTCTTGTACGGCGATGCGCAGGCCAGCGCCGATATTCAAGTGCCGCAGGTAGAAGATCTGTTGGCGCAGGAACCGGACGCGCTGATTCTGGTGCCGATGGGCGCGGCCGCTTTGTCGGCGCCCGTTGAGCGGGCAATGATGCAGGGCGTTCCGGTTGTGCTTTGCGCCAGCGCCGTGGAAACCGACAACTTCGTCACCGAAGTCGGCACCAATCTCTATAGTATCGGCGCCACCTTGGCGCAGTGGCTGATTGACACGGTCGGCGCCGATGGCGATTTCCTGATGATGACTGGCATCCCGGGCACGTCCACGTCGGACATCATGGAAGAAGGCGCCATGGCTGTCTTTGAATCCCACGGCATTGAATTGATCGACAAACAGCCTGGTTTTTGGTCGCCAGCCGAAGGCAAGAAAATCATGGAGACCTGGCTGGCGCAGCACGGCGACGAGATTGATGGTATCTGGTCGGGCGGCGCGCAAATGGTCCAGGGTATGATCAGCGCCTATGAGGATGCCGAAATGGAGATCCCGCCGATCGCGGGTGGGGAAATGCAGAATGGCTTCCTGCGCTCGGCGATAGAGCACGGATTCCAATTCTACGCCTGGATGTATCCCAACGCGATGATCACGATCTGCATCGACGCTGCCATTCAGATTCTGCAGGGCGAGCCTATCCCGCGCTTCATCGATTTCGTCGACACGATGCCCGAAGCCCGTCCCTTCACCGATGCCGAGGCTGAAGACTACTATCGACCGCGCTGGAGCGATGACGTGCACGGTCCGGTCACTATGTCGGACGAGGCATTGGCGGAACTCGGCTTCCTGGTTGAAGAAGAGTAGGCTCGGCAGAAAGAACTTGTAGGGGCGTTTGGCCCGCTGTGTCTACGCGCGGCGCTGAAAGGCCCGTCTCCGCTTAATGTATGGGGGGCGACTCTGCCGGTCGCTTTTCGCTAGGCGGGATTGCCAGTTCGGGCGACTTGAAGAGTCGTCCCTACGAGTTTCTTAGCGGAACATCGTTACTCGCATGAGCGAATACATTCTGGAGATGCTCAATATCTCTAAATCGTTTGCTGGTGTGCAAGCGTTGAAGGATGTCTCCATTCGCTGCCGGCCCGGTCGGGTATACGGTTTGGTGGGCGAGAATGGCGCCGGCAAGTCAACCCTGATGAAGATTCTGGCCGGCGCCTACCAGGCTGATGCCGGCGAGATCATTTACAAGGGACAGCGGCGTGAGGGGGCGTCGGCCGGCGACGTCATCGACAGCGGGATCAGCATCATCTACCAGGAATTGGCGCTGGTCCCGCGGATGTCCGTGGCTGAGAACATCTTCCTTGGGCGCGAACCGCAGCGTGGGTTCGGGATACTCGACTTGAAGTCGCTGCATGAACGCGCCACCAAGCTGACCGAGCGTCTCGGCATTTCTATGGACACGAGCTTGCCAGTCAGTGAGTTGACGGTCGCCCAGCGCCAGTTGGTGGAGATCGCCAAGGCGCTTTCGCAAAATGCCGATCTGATCGTCATGGATGAGCCGTCGGCGATCCTGGCTGGCAGCGAGCTCGACCAACTGTTTGGCATCATCGAGTCGCTGGTGGAGCAGGGCGTCACCATCATATATATCTCGCACCGGCTGGACGAGGTCTTTCGTATCGCCGACGAGGTGACAGTGCTCAAAGATGGCGAATTGGTTGATACCCGTCCCATCGATCAATTGGATCGTCAGACACTGGTCAGGCTGATGGTCGGGCGCCCGCTGGATGAGATTTTCCCGCGGACGGAACATGAGCAGGGCGAGTTGGTCTTGGTCGCCGAGGATGTTTCCACCGATACCATCCTCGAAGGCGCCAGCCTGGAGTTGTACAAAGGCGAGATCCTGGGCATTGCTGGCATGGTCGGCTCGGGCCGGACGGAGTTGGCGCGCGCATTATTCGGCGCTGATCCCTTGACCAGCGGGACGATCACGCTAGCCGGCGACAAAGGCGCGAGCTGGAGCAATCCGGCGCAGGCGATTGAATCGGGCTTGGTGCTGGTGCCGGAAGACCGCAAGTCGCACG
>WTGC01000039.1 GCA_011523705.1 Chloroflexota bacterium
CCTGCGACACTTGGTTTAGGAAACCAATGCTCTATCCCCTGAGCTACTGGAGCTTGCTCACTGTCGAGCCGCCAGCGCCGGGCGTCCCAGACAGCAAGATTATAACAGCGGCGACATTCTGTCTCAAGCGGCGGCGGCGACCAAGCAGGGCATTTTCGCAATCACAGAAGCTGTTCCAAGACCGTCACGTGACGTACGATCTTCTCGATCAAGCCCCCCTTCCCTAGCTAGCTGGGTCGCGTACACACAAACCGTTGGGAAGGGGCCGCGCCGCGTAGACACAGGCGGTCGGGGATGGGGTATAGTAAAGTCCCAATCATTGGGATAGTGACAATTTGCACAATATGGGTTAGACTCATAGTCAATCCTGGCTAAAATGGGGAAGTCAGGCGCGCGTAGACCCTGCTCGACTAGCAAGTCGCGGCGGTTTGCGCTACTATGGCTTAATATAAGCGGAAGAAGCTAGATTCTCGGTTGCGAGATCGTTTTACATTACGGTCGAGACGACTAAGGAGAGGTCCAATGACCCATATCATCACCAGCCTGTGCCTGCGGGATGGCGCCTGCGTGGAAGTTTGCCCGGTCGAGTGCATCATCGGCGGCAAGCCGGAGAACGAATGGCCCTGGTATTACATCGATCCCGATACCTGTATCGATTGCGGCGCTTGCATCCCTGAATGCCCCTACGAAGCCATCTATGTCGAAGAAGAGACCCCCTCCGAGTACGAGATGATGGAGGGGCAAGAACGCGTGCCTCACGACGCCAAGGTGATCATCGAACATGAGGAAGGCGATATCGTCGATCTCACGCCCGATATCGCGCCCAACTACGACTTCTTCACCCAAGGTCCAGGCTACGACGCCCTCAACATGTAGGCGCGACAAGCCTGTTTTGACCCGCCTGTCGGTCAGGCCGGCGGGCAGCCGATGTCCCTCCTCCGTTCGCGTCGCCTTTATCAACAGCGGGCGCGTCAAGCCGGGGAGGGATTTCATTTTGTGATCGCGCGCTTGCCCGGCGCAATTATACCGGTCACCAAGCCGACGCTGAACAGCACAATGATCAGCCCGCCGATCATGCCGGCGCTGATGCTTTCGCCCAGCAAGAGCGCGCCCCAAATGAGGCCGAATACCGGTATCAGCAATGTCACCGTCAGCGCCTGCAGCGGACCGGCGCTGATGACAAGGTAGTAATAGAGCTGATAGGCGAAAGCGGTGCAGAGCACCACCAGCGCCAGCGTCGCCCATACAGCCACGGCCGACAACTCATGCACGGGCAGGTCAAGCGTGGAGAAGGGCGCCAGGATGATCGCCGCGCTCAGCAGTTGGCCCGTCGACAGGGACATATTGTCCAAGCCCCCGAGGAAGCGCTTGGCGAAAACGCCGCCAGTAGCGTAGCTCAAGGTCGCGGCTAGCAGAGCCAGCGTCGCCGCGATCACCTCCGGGCTTAGCGCCAGCGGGCTGCCGCCGACAGTGATGGATACGCCGACAATGCCCAGGAGAGCGCCAATCAACTTGTAGCGCGTCAGCGGCTCGCCCAAGCCAATGGCCGCCACAAAGGCCGTAAAGAGCGGCGTAGTGGACATCAATATGGCCGCAATCGAACCGGTCACGGTCAACTCGGCCCAGGCGATCAGCGTGAAGGGCAGCGCCGAACCAAAGAAACCCAGGACCAGAAACTTGCGCCAATGCTCGCGGATATTCAGTTGAATCCGGCGGGCGCGCGCGTAAGCCAGCAGAATGGCGGCGGTCAACGCGGCTCGAATGAACATCAGCAAGACCGGTCCGATGGGCTCTACGGCGACGCGAATGAAGATGTACGACGCGCCCCACAAGGCGCCGAGCGTCAATAGCGCCGCTAACTGCTTGAGTGACAATGCACCATCTCCTGACTTTGATAGCGCCGTCATTTTAGCATAGCCAATCTTGCAGAAAGGCTCCGCTTCTTGCTCAAACCTGCCCATTGGGCTAGGCGCTCGCCACCCAAAAGCGTGATGTGTCGCTTTGGTGACGCATGGCAAAATGATCGCAACGAAAATCAACAGGAGGAGCAAAACGTGGCGAATATGCTGCAACAACTGTCAATTGATATGGCGGACCTGGTGGAAGCGCGGTCCGAATCGGTCCTGCGGGTGGATGCCCGGCGGCGCCTGCCCGCCAGCGGGATCGCCTGGTCGGACGATTTGATCGTCTGCGCGCATCACGCGGTGGAATTTGAAGACGATATCAACATCGGCACGGCCGAGGGCGAGCGCCTGCGGGCGGCGCTGATCGGTCGCGACCCGCGCATTGATCTGGCGCTTCTGCGGGTGGACGCGCCGCTGAAACCGACGGAGTGGGCGCCTCAAGCTGACCTGCGGACGGGCAATCTGGTCATGGCGCTCGGTCGCCCGCGGCAGAACATCCGCGCATCGCTGGGCATTGTGGCCGGCTTGGCTGGCGCAGGCGACGCCGGGCGCCAAATCAAGCGGATGAAGGCGCAGTTCTGGGGCAATATGAAAGGAGACAAGAAACGATGGAAGCGACGCAAATGGCGCCAGCGGCAGGCCTGGGAAGGCGGCGGTTGGGCGCTCGCCCTCGCTGGCGGCCTTATCCATACCGACCTCACCATGTACCCTGGTTTTTCCGGCGGTCCCCTGCTCGGCGCCGATGGAAAGGTCTACGGCATGAATACCTCCGGATTCCGCGGCGGTGTTAGCATGGCGATACCGCTGGCTTCAATCAGCGAAACGGTCGCCGCCCTGCTTTCCAAGGGCAAGATTCAGACCGGCTACCTCGGCATCGGGGCGCAAACGGCGCAATTGCCCGATGCAGTGGCTGAAGCGCTCGATCAGGATGGGGGCTTGCTCATCGTCTCGATTGAAGCGGGCAGCCCGGCGGCAAAAGCGGGCTTGCTGGTCGGCGATATTCTGACGGCGCTGGGCGGTGAACCGGTCGAGCACATCGACGAACTGCAAATGATGCTCACGCGCCTGGCAGTAGACGCCGAAGCCCGCACGCAATTCGTGCGCGGCGGCGAGCTTCTGGAGGGCGTCGTCGTGATCGGTGAGAAGTGATACAGTTGCCCCCACCCCAAACCCCTC
>WTGC01000084.1 GCA_011523705.1 Chloroflexota bacterium
CCCCTCACCCCCCGGCCCCCTCTCCTACAAGGGGCGCACGTAGACATTGCGCTTCGAGAGGGGGAGCTACGCGCGGGCAGACGCAAGGTATTCTGCGTGGGCGGCGGCATTGTCGCGTGTGTGTCTATTAGCCGCGCCGGAATGGCAGCCAACGGCGCAGCCAGCGACGCAGGATATTGCCCCGCGTGCGATACCAGGCTTTCTCGGCGGATTCGGCGACGGCCTTGTTCTCATTCCGATCCTGGCTGGCGGCGCCATAGCGCTCCCTCGTATACAGATCGCTGATCGTGCGAATGGGTTCGCGCGCGGCCGGGAGGCGCTGCTGCAATTCCCGGCGCTTTTCCAGCGTCGTCTGGGTGCGGCCGATGTTGATACCCAGCAGCCCAATGTAGCGCTCCAGGCGGGCATAGGCGCGTGAGACCGGGCTTAGCCCGCCGAAGCCGCGCCACTCCCACCACCAGAACAGCAGCAGGGCGATAATGACCAGGATGAGGGCGAAGAGCATCACGATGAGCGCGAATAATATAATCGGCTGAAGCAAACTTAGCGGAGGCGGATCATCCTGGGAAATCGGCGGCTGCACAGTCGGCAGAATGACCGGCGTCGGCGTCGGCGAGGGCGCTGAAGTCGGCGTAGGGCTGGGCTGCTCGAAGGTCTGTTCTTGCGCTTCCAGGCTGGCCTGGGCGGTCAGCGTCATATCGGGAGTTGGCGTGGCGGTGGCGGTCGGCGTGGGGGTCGGCGACGGGCTGGCTGTTGGGTCCGGGCGCAGAGGTTCCTCAGATTCCTCGGCCAGCTCGTCGCCCTCGCGATGAATTGGCGCCTGGGCCGATGTGGGCTCAAACTCGATCCAGCCGTAGCCGGGAAAATACACCTCAACCCAGGTATGCGCTTCGCGTTCTCGCACAACGAATTGCTGCAGTTCGCTGTCGTAGGCGCCTTGAGAGAAGCCGGCGGCCAGTCGCGCGGGGATGCCCAGGTGGCGCAGCATCACGATCATCGCGGTGGCGTAATAGGTGCAGTAACCCTCGCGCGCGTCGAAGAGCACCCACTCGACCGAATCGACGCCGGTCGGCGGCGCGCTGATCGATTCATTGTACGTGATGTTGGCGCGCAGCCAGCGCTCGATCGCTTTCGCCCGGTCATAAGGATGAGAGGCGCCCGCCTCGTTGACTATTTGCAGCGCCAGGTTCAAGACCCGGGGATTCCGAATCCCGACGTACATGTTAGGCCCGCTCACCCAAGCCGGATAATCGGCCGATGTGCGGCGCAGATCGTCCGCGGTGGCGGTGCTCAAGAGGCTGTTGACGGTATATGCGTCGCCCGCCCGCAGCAGCTTGAGCGGGCGAATCACCGACACATTCATTGAGGTATCCGCGGGCTTGTCAGTATAGATCAGGTCGATCTTGCCGACGCCGTCGATGCGCTGGGGCTGCGGGGCGGCGTAATAAATGCGCGTGCTTGAGGCGCCGATGGTGAAGCGCTGCTGCACAGACTGGCGCCCCCCGCCGATCACTTCCCGGCTCATCGCCACTTCCAGCGGCGCCGTGCGATCGGTAATCCGCAAGTCGGCCGATGGGGACCACTGGCCCTCGGCAAAGCGTTCGTAGACGCGCGAACGCCAGTAATAGCGCTGCGTCGAGAGTGGGGCGTCCACGGTGAAGACCACTTCGTCGCCCAAGCGGATAGCGCCGCCGAGATGAAGCAGATCGGCGCCGTAGTAATCGGTGGTCGCGGAGCCCTCGCCTTCAATGGGCGAGAACAGCCGGTTCCAGACTTCCGCCATCTGCTGCATTGGATCAGAGGCGAGGAACCGCTGAAAGGCATTCAGGCGTTCCTGCAAGTCATTGCTCGGCACCGCCCACGCGACTGCCAGCGCCAGCAGCGATAGAAAGATGCCGATTGCGGCGAATTGCCTGCGTACCATCGTCGGCACGCGCACGCCGCGCAGATACCAATCCCATTCGCGGCGATCAAGATTCGAGCGCACGATCAAAACCAAAGCCATCAGCAGGAAGGCGAAGAGATAGACGTCCAGCCGCTCTCCGCCGCTGAAGAAAACCAGATTGACCAACAGAATCAAGCCGGGCGGCAAGATGACGCGCCAGACGCGGTCCAGCCGGAAAAGGTGCCAGTTGGCGTTGTAAGCCAGGAACCAAAACAGAATCGCCACTAGCAAGGTCAGGACCAGATCGTCGGTGTTGATGCCGCCGCTCAGGGCGTCTACGGTCCATTCGAGGCTCCGCGAAACGACCGATTGGACGGCCGCCTGGAAAGGCATGTTCAAGTTGAAGGCGGCGACCAGGATGACGGCAAACAAGCCGTAAAGCGAAGTGATGACCAAGGCGGCAATTTCGCCGAAACGGCTGCGAGCGACAAGCCAGCCGAAGGGGAGGCCGAATAGCATGATCGGCAGGACGGTATTCAGCTCAATTTCGTAGCCCGCGACTTCAACCGTCAGCAGAGGCATCAGCAGCAGGACGCCGACCACGAACAAAGCCGAAACTTCGCCCAGTGAAATCGGGCTGCGCCAGCGCGATCGGCTGCGCCGGCGGCCTGGTCGGTTGCTTGCGCGAATGCTGGCCGAGCTCATTTGCCTTTGCCAATTGTGCGGGTTCTCATGTTTAGCTTAGGACAATATGAAGGGGCTGACAAGCATGGTCGGCTGACGATAGGCCGCCCACGAGGCAGGGTAATCTATCCCAAAATAAGCATCTACTACCAAAAAGCTATATCAAACTGAAAATTAACCACAGAGGACGCAGAGAGCGCAGAGAAAAAGCATTTGACTGATAAGCGCAAGTCTTTGTGACATACTGCTTTGCACTGCAAACGATCGTATCGACAGAATAGAGCGTAGATATTCTATTTGAAAAGCAGATTTGGGAAAAGACAGTCGACAGAATTTAATCTCTGTGTCCTCTGTGCTCTCTGTAGTTCAAAAAGAATCTGAAGCGATTGCCCTGGCCCACGAAGCCGGTGGCTGGAACTGGGATACTGCTTTGCGGTACAATGGTAGCGCCGGGTTGACCGAGGGAATCGCGGCAGGTCATGCGCCTGTCGAGGAAAGTCCGCACTCC
>WTGC01000012.1 GCA_011523705.1 Chloroflexota bacterium
GGGAAGGGGGCGTATTCGTCGCGAACACGGTCGTTAAGATTCATCGCGGACAAAGCGCTCGAATATGCCAAATATGCCGTCGAGCCACCCTTCCATAGTTCTCTGGGTCACGTAGGTCGTGTAGGTCGCGTAGACACTGACCGGCGACACTGACCTCCGACATAGTCATTCGGGAAGGGCCGGGGATGGGGCAAGTCTTACGAAAAACAGTCTTTCTGCGGTAGCGGACAAGCCTTACAGCTTGAGATGGTGGCGGGGTTGGGATCACGCGAGAATGGATTCGTCGCGCGGCTGAACGTTGATTGATTTTTCATTCCGATAGGTCGCCATGCCGGGTCCGCCACCTTTAATCGCTTTGACGTATTTCACCCGGGTGTAATCGACCGGGACCTTTTCATCGTGCCGGCGTTTGCTGAACCAGGCGGCGACGGCGGCGGCCTGGGCGATCAAGTCTTCGCTGATGCGCCGGCCGTCATTGCGGATGACCACATGCGCGCCGGGCACATCGCGGGCATGCAGCCAGATATCTTGCGCGTTGGCCAGCTTGAAGCTGACCTTCTCGTTCTGCCGGCTGTTGCGCCCGACCCAAATCACATAGCCATCGCGGCTGACGACGCGCAGGGGGCCTTGGCGGCCGCCGCCGATTCGCTTGCGCCGCGCGCCTTGCCAATGACCGCGCTCATCCAGAATCTGAACTACGTCATCAATCTCGGGCCAGTTGGCCGCCGCCGCCAAATCGCTTTCCAATTGCTCAACGAAGTCACGTTCCAGTTGCGCTTCCGCAATGAGTGCGGGAAGAGCCGCCGCTGCCGATTTGGCTTTCTCGTAGCGGCGGAAGTAATCCTGGGCGTTCTCAAGCGGCGTTCGCTCGGGATCGAGCGACACCAATAGCTCCGGTCCCTCCGGATCATATTGGGCGCGCAGTTCGCTCTGCCCGGCTGATATGGCATACTGATAAGCGAGGATCAATTCACCGGCCTGTTGCAGGCGTTGCAAATCGCCCGCATCGGGCAATCCCCGGCGCAATGCTTCGATTTTCGCCCGCAGTTTCGCTCTCGTCTCGTCGATCGCCACTTGCACCGGTTTCTTGGCTTCCTTATAGGCATCGACGCCGGCAAGCGCGCCGAAGCAGTCTTGAATCGCCCGGCTGATCGAATCGGATTCCGCCCAATCTATATGCGTCAAGGGGAATACACTGACGGCTTCCGGCAGGCCGTGGACGCTGCCGATGCCGGGCCGCCAGCGCCTTTCCAAGAGCGGGCTTACGACAGCGTGAAAGGCGGCGAAGAGTTGGCCGGCGTCGGTATCGGCCGCGCGCGCGTTTGGGTCGCCCGCCGCGCGGAAGACGATTTCTCGCGCCAGAAGCGGACTCAAGCCCAGAATGCGCCCTGGAAGCAGCCGCCTGGCCTGGGCCGATTCTTTTTCGGCGCTCGCGAGCAAGTTCTGGATGTCCGCTTCCGTCACCGTTGACGGATCGAGCTGATCGCGAATTGGCGGCGGCGGCACGTATCGGTGATTGGGCAAGCTGAGGCGGTAGCGATTCTCCTTCGGTCCAACTCGATTCAGGCAATCCAGAATCATGCCGTCGCGCAGGAGCAGCAGATTGGCGCGCCGCGGCATCAGCTCGGCGACAAGTTGAAACGTCCCGTCATGGCAGCCGATTTCGATTTCCAGCAGTCGTTCCCAAGCCGGTTGCGTCACGCGCAAGATCCGGCCGCCCTCGACATAGCGCCGGAGGAGTAGCCCCAATTGCGTGGGCCGCTGGAGCCCGCGGCGCAGCTTGGCGTCGACGAGATGCAGGCGCGGATGCAAGGCATGGGCGCTGAGGAAGAGATAGCGCCGTCTGCGATTGGCATAGATTTCCAAGCCGATCGAGAGGGCGTCGACATCAATCACATCCTGAATGCGACCGCCGACGATCGATTCCCGGAGTTCATCGGCAAGCGCCGAGATGGTGAAGGTGTCGAGGTTCATGAATTTGTTTACCCCTCACCCCCCGGCCCCCTCTCCCACAAGGGGAGAGGGGGAGCTAGCGTGGGGCGGGATTTGTGTGGCCGGGCGAGACAAGGGGCGCCAATACGAGTTTCGTCTAGGTCGGTGGGCGAGACAAGTCTCGCCCCTACAACTTTCGACGATTGGCGGGCGAGTTACGATTCGTCTCCTTCATTGGTGAGCGTCAGCAGGTGGGCGATCATGTGCCCGATATCGGCGAGGGAGAAGCGCTGATCGTAGTCATTGGGCATGGCGTTGGCGTAGCCATCCAGCAGATGCGCCCCTGGAAAAACTATCGCCTCGTAAAGATACTGCTCGGCGCTGAGCGGGGGACGCCGCCCCCCGGCGACAGAAGCCAGCCCGTCAAAGAGTGGCGCCGTGCGTCCTTCCCCGATCAAATGGCAACTGGCGCAGTCGGTCTCGGCAATCAGCCGCGCGCCAGTTGCCGCGTCCGCCCCCGCCAATGCCGTCTGCAGCTCGTCGGCGTAGGCGGCGCCATTGACTGCCCCGCCCTTCGACGAAGAGGTTGCGCTGATCACCACAGCCAAGAGCAAGACGAAAAGAGCGCCAGCCAGGACGGCGGACGCGACGATCAGCTTCATCTGCGATTGGCGGGGTCTTGTCCTCATCGACTGCCCACGGCTCGGCGAGGCCGAAATGGCTGCCGAGGGAAATCAGTTGTTGGGCTCTTGCCGGACGGCGGTCACCTGGCGGTTGAGCAACCAGAACACAATCATCAGGGTCAAGCCAGCGCCGATGACGTTGAAGATAATGAAGCCCGTGACCAGAATGAAGGCGACCGCTTGATCAGGCGTGGCGGTCAAGAAATCGCCGCTGGGGTCGGTCGTTTGCTGGATGGCCAGGTCCGACGAGAGCATATTGGAGGTGATGGCGCCGCCGGCCAGCAAGATCGCCAATACCAATGCCACTGTGCCCAAGGCTTTCATTCGGATTCTCCTCAAGCCGCCACTGCTGGTCGCATTTTACTATTCATATTGGTCGGACGCAAGATGATCAACCATCAATAGCAAATTCAACTGTCTGATCAACAGTTCCACCATTACCATCTGTA
>WTGC01000062.1 GCA_011523705.1 Chloroflexota bacterium
CCCGATCCTGGAAAAACTGCATCAGATCGGCAAGCGCGAGCTGGTCATCATCGCTGAGGATGTGGATGGCGAGGCCTTGGCGACCATGGTGGTCAACAAGCTGCGTGGCGCGATCAATGTCCTGGCGGTCAAGGCGCCCGGCTTCGGCGATCGCCGCAAGGCGATGCTGCGCGACATTGCCGTTCTGACGGGCGGCACCGTCATCAGCGAAGAGACTGGGCGCAAGCTCGATAGCGTGAGCGTGCAAGATTTGGGGCGGGCGGCCAAAGTCGTCAGCACCAAGGACGACACGGTAATCGTCGATGGCGCTGGTGAAGAAGGCTCGATTGCCGGCCGCATCGAGGAGATCCGCCGTGAGATCGACGCCAGCACCAGCGATTATGATCGCGAAAAGCTGCAGGAACGCCTGGCGAAGCTCAGCGGTGGCGTCGCCGTCATCCGCGTTGGCGCGGCGACCGAGACCGAGCTGAAAGAGAAGAAGCATCGGGTCGAGGACGCGCTGAGCGCGACCCGCGCAGCCGTGGAAGAGGGAATCGTTCCTGGCGGCGGCGTCGCCTTGATCAACGCGATGAGCTCGCTGGATGGCGTGAGCATGGAAATCAGCGACGAGAATACCGGCGTCACCATCATGCGCCGCGCGCTGGAGATGCCGATGCGCAAGATCGCTGCCAACGCCGGTGAAGACGGCGCGGTCATCATCCAGAACGTGCGCCGCGCCCAGTCTGACGAAGGCAACCATCGGGTTGGCTTCAACGTGATGAATGGCGAATACGGCGACATGATCGACGCCGGCATTCCGGATCCGGCCAAGGTAACCCGAGGCGCGATTGAGAATTCAGCATCGATCGCGGCGATGATCCTGACGACCGAAGCGCTGATCACGGATGTGCCGGAAGAGGCGCCGCCGCCGATGCCCGGTGGTGGCATGGACGGCATGGGCGGCATGGGCGGCATGATGTAAGCTGGCTCATCGCCACGAGTAGTTACACTTACGGAGGACTGTCGCAAGGCAGTCCTCTTTTGTTTGTAGTTGGACGGACGATATGTTAAGATAAACATGCATTGCGCTGGCGAAGCCGGGAGAAGAACATGGAACAAGAAAGATTGGATGAACTGACCGAGCTGCGCTTTCGTCAACTGGAGCGGCTGACCAGCGCCTTGATTGAAGGCCAGCAAGACACGATTCAGATACTGACGGAACACAGCAAGCAGCATCAAAGCATGGAGCGGCGGATGGAGCGTGTCGAAGAACTGCTGACTCTAGCGTTGGACGATCTTGCGTTCATCAAGAATCATCTTAGTTCGCGATCCTGAGTTCGCGCCTCCATTGGAATCTGAGGACTGTCGCCGGGCAGTCCTTTTGCTTTGTAGTTCTAGCCCGCGAGACAGGCTCAGCCACTCAGGCGTCTTCAAGCAAGATCGCATCGATATCGTAGTATTGCTTCGGGCAAGCGCTTCTGTGCAATCTGTCGATATCGACGTAGTACTCCAAGTCAAAAGATAGTGGCGCGACATAGATGGTTCTCTGCCCACGCTCGCGCTCCGCAATGATCTGCTGTTCGCGCACGCTCCATTCAGCAGAGTATTGCTGAAAGGATGGTATCAAGCGAGCGTGATCCAGCATGACGCTTGCGCCGATGACCAAAACCACAAAGAGCGAACCAAGTCTTAATCCGTTTGCACTGGCGGCGACATCGCGCGAGGATCCGCCGAGGTAATTAGTCGTGTGCCCTAGCGCTAAAGCCCATATCAATCCTGCAAGGATGAAAACATGGGGCATGAATGAAAGAATACGGGGCCAGACAGACCCGCTGGCAAAAAAGGCGAAAAACAGGATCACGAGGGTGGTGAGAACCGCCACAGCAGACGAAGCAAAGATGGCGATCCAAGCCCGCCTTGCGACCGATCTGGGCAGCAAATATGACCATTGCCAGGTCAGTGAAATCAGCAGCGCCAGCAGAGTCAGGTAAAGATAAGTGGAGACGCGCCAATCCACTCCTCTGATCAGCGTCAAAGCGCTCACCATCAAAAAAGCCAGCAGGAATAGCGCGCCAAGACGGCTTGAGCTGGCGCGATGTCCGGCCACAAAAAGGCTGGCGCGCGAACGCAACAGAGCTAGTAAACCGACGCTGAAGATTAGCCCCAGATTTGCCAGCAGCACTACCGAATAGCCGGCGCTGTAGCGCCCCAGCACTCGCGGATCGTCGCTCACCTGCCCCAGCAGAAGCAGCAAACAAAGCGATTGATGAATGAGCATAAACAGCAGCGGCCCACGCGCCAGGCCGGCGCCAGACCGAAGCGGGTCGTCCGCAATAGCCGGTCTTTGGCTACCCAGCGTCAGAACCAAGCCCAAGCCCACGACAGCGACGAAACCCTTGATCAGCTCAGGATCCCGCAGATAGAGGAATGCAGTCTCCAGCGTCATGGTTGCCAGCGCGAAGAAATCCCGATTCTGCTGCGACGTGATCTCGTCAAGCACGCCCTTGCGTATCGCTGCGCCGGGCGCGGTCAAAATGACGATCAAGCTGGCTATGGTTGCCAGCAAGCCGACGGCGAGGAACAGGCGGCAATGCCGATTTGTGGCGCGGTCCACCAAAGATATGCTGGCAAAGCATGCGAAGCCGATGCACAGCAGCTGAAGTAGAGCGAAAGTCTCCCCCAGGCCGGCGTTGACGAAGCACAGAGCGCCGCCCGCCGCCACCAGCGCGAGCGCAGCTGATCTGGCTGTGTCCCGCCGTCTGTAAAGAAATATCAACAAGGCAAAGTAGGCGGTAATGCCGGCAATGGGCAAGGTATGTCGAAGAGACGCGGAATAGAAGTAAAGCGACTGTGGCGAAAAAAATGCGTTAATCGTAAAGGTGATGATGAAGGCGGCGACGGTGACTGCGGTCAGGCGCGGGAACCGGCTGCGTCCGGCCAAGGCAAACGCTTGAATGAGCAAGGCGGAAAGCGCGACTAGCCAGAGCGCGATGGTTATGGCTGGAACCGCTGCCGGAGCCGATGCCCCCAGGCCAGCCAGCAATCCATGAACAAAATAGTCCGTGTAGCTGCCATTCCATATATTGCGCCAATGCGCCATGCCCTGCAAGGGACCCAGCTCCTGCGCTACACGAACATGGCAGTAGTCGCCCGCCATCATCCGGGCGTGGCTGCCCAGATAGGCGAATATGAGCAAGGGAAGCAGCGCCAGCAGCAGCAGGACTGTTCGGGCGAAGCGCGAATCAAGGAGACTCGCTGACATGGGTTTTCCTGCAGCGAATGGTTAGCAAGGCAGCAATCGGACTTGCCGCCCTATTGCCTTTTAGACGCGCGCCTCAATCTCGGGAGCGACTTCTTCTTCCTCAACCGTGTACATCGTCAGCGCGCCGTCATCGTCCATGTCGACGCGGACGATGCTGGCCAGGCCGAATTCACCTGACAGGATGCCATCGGAGAGGCGGTCTTCGACTTCATTTTGAATCAAACGGCGCAGTGGGCGGGCGCCAAATTCGGGGTTGTAGCCGTTCTCGGAAAGCCATTCGATGCCGGCGTCGCTGGCTTCCAGCGTGATGGCATGCTCAAGCAGGCGCTCGCGCACTTTGTTCAATTCGAGGTCGACAATTTGCTTGATCTCGTCGCGGGTGAGCGAGCGGAAAATGATGGTGGCGTCCACGCGATTGAGGAATTCGGGCCGGAAGGTGCGCTGCAGCTTGTCGGTCACGTTGCGGCTCATGTCTTCGTATTGTACCTCATCAAGCTTTTCGGCATCAAACTGGGTATTGAAGCCCAAGGCGGAATTGGGCTTGATCAACTCGGCGCCGACGTTGCTGGTCATCACGATCATGGCGTTGCGAAAGTCCACGCGGCGACCGCGCGCATCGGTCAGCGTGCCCTCTTCCATCACTTGCAGCAGCATGTTGAAGGCTTCCGGATGCGCCTTTTCCACCTCGTCGAAGACGATAATGCTATAGGGGCGGCGCCGAACAGCCTCGGTCAATTGGCCCGCGTCTTCGTAGCCGACGTAACCGGGGGGCGCGCCAACAAGACGAGCGACCGAATGTCGCTCCATGAATTCGCTCATATCGAGCTGGATGAGCGCGTCTTCGCTGCCGAAGAGAAACTCAGCCAAGGCCTTGGTCAGCTCGGTCTTTCCTACGCCGGTTGGACCGAGGAACATAAACGAGCCGATTGGACGGCGCGGATCTTTCAAACCGGCGCGGGCGCGGCGGACCGCCTTGCTGATGGAGACG
Organism: Chloroflexota bacterium; assembly: GCA_011523705.1. Classification (GTDB taxonomy): domain Bacteria; phylum Chloroflexota; class Anaerolineae; order Aggregatilineales; family Phototrophicaceae; genus UBA6055. Next base: position 4,230 of record WTGC01000062.1, read on the forward strand.
ATGGCTTCGTGCTGGCCGATGATGCGCACATGCAGCTTGTCTTCCATCTCCATCAAGCGTTCGCTCTCTTCGTTGGCGATGCGCGTGACCGGGATGCCCGTCCACATCGCCGCCACTTCCGAGATATCCTCGCCGACAAGGCGTGGCTGGCCGGTTTCTTCATTCCAATTGTGGCGGATATCGGCTAGCTGGGCGTCCAGCGATTCGCGGCGCAATCTGAGCGTCTCGGCTTCTTCTGGCTCGTCCGCGTCTTCAGCCAATTCGATGTCTTCATGAATCTCTTCCAGCTCATCCATGACCCGGCGCACGGAAGCGGCTTCCGGGCTTTTGTACATTCGCAAGCGGGCGGCGGCTTCGTCAATCAGGTCTATCGCTTTATCGGGCAAGAAACGGTCGGGGATGTAACGCGCGGACAGGTTGGCGGCGGTTTCGATGGCGTCATCGGTGATCTCGACATTATGATGATCTTGATAAGGGAATTTGATGCCTTGCAATATCTCTATCGTCTCTTCAATGGTTGGTTCAGCCACTTGTATCTGTTGGAATCGCCGTTCGAGCGCGGCATCGCTTTCGATTTGCTTGCGATATTCGTCCAGCGTCGTGGCGCCGATACATTGCAGCTCGCCGCGAGCCAGGGCAGGCTTGAGTATATTCGCGGCGTCGACGCTGCTGCCGGCTGAGCCCGCGCCCACCAGCATGTGCACCTCGTCGATGAACAAGATGGTGTCGGAGGCCTTGAGCTCCTCAATGACGCGTTTGAGCCGTTCTTCAAACTGACCGCGGTACATGGTGCCGGCGACCAGCGACCCGACGTCTAATTGCAAGACGCGCTTCCGGAGCAGGGGCTTTGGCGTGTCGCCCTCGACGATCCGCTGCGCCAATCCTTCGACGATCGCGGTCTTGCCGACGCCAGGCTCCCCAATCAACGCCGGATTGTTCTTGCGCCGTCGGCTCAATACCTGAATGACGCGCTCGATTTCCATTTCGCGCCCGACAACCGGGTCAAGCTTGCCGTTTTCCGCCAGGCTGGTCAAATCAGTCGCGAGTTGATCTACCAGCGGGGTGCTGTCCTTGCGCCCGTGTTTGCCCTGGGGGCGGCCCTGGGTCTTTTGCGTAGATTGCACCGGGCTTTCCTGCAGCACTTTGCTGGTCTGCCGGCGGACTTCCTCCGGGCTGACGCCCAAGCGCCGCAGCACATCCAGCGCGATGCCTTCCTGCTGCCGAACCAAGCCGAGCAGCAGATGCTCGGTGCCGATATAATGGTGGCCCATCCGCCGGGCGACATCCACCGCCAGCTCCAGCACCTTCTTGGTGCCCGGCGACAAATCCAACTGCGAGGTGGTCGTCCGATCGTCGGCGGTGGATAAACGAGAGACAAGTTCTTCCACGCGCCGGAGATCCAGCCCCAAGTCGCGCAAGACGCGCCCAGCCACGCCGCCGTCTTCGCGCATCAAGCCGAGCAAAAGATGTTCGGTTCCGATTTGGTGGTGCTGCAGTCGATCGGCCTCTTCTTGCGCCAGGCTCAGCACACGCCGCGCCCGCTGTGTGAAGCGTTCCATTTTGTTTGGCACGGTCTAGCCCTCCATCTTGTTCAGCTCGCTTTCAGAGCCGGCCCAAAACGTCAGCGTAGTTCCAATTATAACAGCAGTCAGTCTCAATTGTGAAATCTCGCGTCAATACTTTATCAGAATCCTGCGACCGCTCTCGCGCGCGAACTTGTCCGCGTATACTAGCGGAAGCATCTCATATTATCAACGGACACTCTAGCCATTTGATTGCCGTCGTCGGGCAAGAGTAGAGCGGAACGAGGGGGGGATGCCGCGCCAGGGAGCGACGGCGTCAGAAGTCGTCGAGGTTCCGCAGTTGGCGAATGAACTCGTCCAGATCGATGTCAGCGTCTAGCAGAATCCGTCTCAACGGGCTTGCGCGATTCTGCAGCATGCCCAAAAGCAGATGTCTTTCGTCGAGCTCAAGCAATCCCGTATGCGCCACTTCTTTCAGCGCTTCTTCCAGCGCACTTTTGAGCTCGGAAGACAGATCTACCACGAGGTGGCTGATTTCCCCAGTCGTCCGGCTTGTGGCGCGCAGCAGAAAGTAGTCGTAGTGTCTCGCGGCGGGGCGAGCGAACGAACGGGACCTCACCAGAGCGGGATATGTCGAGGGGCGCTCTTCCATGCGGATAGCGACTTGCCGGCGGATTTGATCCGGATCGACCTTAAGCTCTTGCAGGATGTCGAGGGCGGCGCCCTCCGGCAGGCGCAGCAAGCCCAGCAGCAGATGTTCGCTGCCGATGTAATGGTGGCGCAAGCGGCGCGCCTCGTCGACCGCCAATTCCAGCGTTCGCTTGGCGTTCTGGGACAGGTCGAGCTGGTTATCGCGCGCCGGTTTTGCCCCGGCGGCCGCTCGCGCCAGCTTTTCGACTTGCGAGCGCTCAAGCCCGGCTGCGATGAGGGCGCGGGCGGCAATCGATTCTCCTTCGCTCATCAGCCCGAGCAGCAGATGCTCACAATCGATGACGCTGCTGTTCAGCGCCGCGGCCGCCTCCTGCGCCAGGCTGAGCACGCGCCGCGCGCGCTGCGTGAAGCGCTCCATTCTGTTTGGCATGGGCAATCCGTCCCGCCCGCATTACCGGCCGCTTAAGATTCATGCTACGCGAACGGCGAGCAATTGGCAAATGAGAAGCGAGTTGTAAACGACGTAGACAAACAAGGGCGCAGTTACCGATGCCCTTTGTAATTTACAGCTGTCGTTGCTGATGATTCAGTCTTCGGCTTGGGCTTGCGCGTCCGGCTCGCCCGCTTCAGTTTGATCGTCAAGCTGTTCGCTGCCGGTCGCCTGGTCTTGCAGCGCGACCGATTCCTGAATCGCCATCTCCCAGTCGAGATCGAGATACTCGGTTGAATTGACCGATTTCAAGCTCAATCCCAGGCGCCGGTCTCTAATGTCTATCTTGACGATGCGTAAAACCAGTTCATCGCCGCGATTGACAACTTCGCGCGGATGGCTGACGCGCTCGCCGGAGAGCTCCGAAATATGGATCAGCCCCTCGACGGCATCATAGTCCAGCAAGCGGGCGAAAGCGCCGAATTTCGTGAGCTTGGTGACGCGGCCGCGCACCAATTGGCCGCGGCGGAGGGCGGTCGCCACTTCGTCCCAGGGATCGCTGATGACGCGGCGCCGGCTCAACCCGATGCGTTTCGCCTCCGGGTTGACGCTGATGACTTCGACTTCCACTTCGTCGCCGACTTTCATCACCTGGCGCGGATGGGTGATATGCCCCCAAGCCAATTCCGAGAGGTGGATCAAGCCCTCGCCGCCGCCGATATCAACGAAGGCGCCGAAGTTTTCCAGGCTCACGACCACGCCTTTTCTGATATCGCCGACTTTTAACTCGGCGATCAAGGCTTCTTTGCGCGCCTGGCGCGCTTCACGCAGGGCGGCGCGTTCCGACAAGATCAGCCGGTTGCGATGGCGATCGACTTCCATCACCTTGACGCCGATGGGCTGATTGACCATCGGTCCGTAGCGTTCTTCCGGAGTCGCGCCGGACATCGAGCGGGCGCGCTCTTCCGCCAGTTGGCTCTGCGGCACGAAACCGCGCAGGCGGCCGAAGCGGACGATCAAGCCGCCTTTGTTGTAACCGCCGATCAGCGCCTCGTAGACCGCTTTCGATTTAGCGTATTTTTGGGCGTTGCGCCAATCCAGTTCCTCCAGCGCGTGATTGATCGATAGGATCGTCTGGCCGCGGTGATTGCGCGGGTTGACGACGTAGACATCCACTTCGGCGCCGACCACCAGCGACTCGAGCATTTTTCGCGTCATCAATTCCAATTCGCGTCCCGGCACCAGACCTTGGTCGCCCTCGCCAAGGTCCACAAAGACGGCGGTGGGCTTGGTGCTGCTGATGACGCCGCGTAGTATTTGACCGCGCTTGAATCTTGATTTCTCTTCGGCGGGCGCTTCCTTTTTCGTCTCCGCTTCCGGCGGCGGGTCCGATTTGGCAGCATTTGCGTCGGCCTCGGCGACGACTTCCGCCGGCTCGTCCGCCTCATCCAGAGTTGAAAGCGCGGTTGCCTCAGCCTCGGCGACGACTTCCAGCGGCGTGTCCACTTCGGCAATGGCAGCAGGCTCGGCGGCCGCGGCCTCGGCATCGTCGTCTGCGGGCGGCGCCTGCATTTCAGCCGGCGGGAGTTCTTCTGCTACAGTGGCTTTCGCCTCAACAGCGTCATGCGTTGGCAAGCCGCTGCCGGATTCCGCTGGCGATTCTGTCTCCGCGACTGCCATCGCGCCATCTTCATCCATGTCAAGGGCATCGACTGGCGCATCCACTTCCGCTGGCGACAACTCGGCTGACGACGGTTCCGCAATCGCTTCCTCGTCCTTACCGCGTTCTTCAAGACTCATGGCGAATTCCATTTCTTGCTTAACTGGCGCCACGCCATTATAGCCATTGAACGCGCATAGTCAAATGACAATTCGATTGTCGCAGCGCCAAAGAACAATGAGCGCCGCGAGGCAAGATTGCTGTTGGTTGAGCCCGTCTGCGGGGCGGGCAATCAGCGGGCGCCCTTTAGTCGAAGCCCTCGATATCTTCGGGCCGGCGCTGTGGCGGAGCGGGGAAGGGATCGAATTCGTCGTCGTCATCGGTCTGCGACAAGAAATCGGCGAAGTCTTCGTCTTCAAATTGCGCATCGTAATAATCGCGAGCGGGGTAGTTTTCGTCGTAGATGTCGTCGTAATCTTCGCCACGGGTCGCGGCGGCATCGGCATAATCGCTCGCCTGATCGTGATGACGGGAGAAGTCCAGGCTGTCCTCCGCTTCGTCGATGACGACCAGGTCGCCGGCGCTGAAGTCGCCCTGCAGCAAATGGATGCTGAGGGGATTTTCGATATGCCGCTGGATGGCGCGGCGCAAGGGGCGGGCGCCGAATTGTGGGTCGTAGCCCTGTTTCGCCAGCCAATGGCGCGCCGGCTCCGTCAGGTGGATTGCCAAGCCAGATTCGTCCATCCGCTCGGCCAGGTCGCGGATCTGGAGATCAACCATTTGCTCGACGGCTTCCAGCGTCAACGGCTCGAAAATGATAATTTCATCAATTCGATTGAGGAACTCAGGGCGAAAGGTGTCGCGCATCGCTTTCTCGATATTGCGGTGATCGGCGACCGCGTCTTCGTCATTCGGTAGGAAGCCGAGCGCGCCGCCGTGGCGGGCGAATTCAGTGCCGAGATTGCTGGTCATGATCAGCACGGTATTGCGGAAATCGACGATATGCCCCTGCCCATCGGTCATGCGGCCGTCTTCCAGCACTTGCAGCAAGGCGCTCCAGACATCGGGATGCGCCTTTTCGATCTCGTCAAAGAGAATGACGCGATAGGGGCGGCGGCGGATCGCCTCGGTCAATTGACCGCCGGCTTCGTAGCCGACATAGCCGGGCGGCGCGCCGAAGAGCCGGCTGACTGTGTGCTTTTCGCGATACTCGCTCATATCGACGCGTACGAGACTCTCTTCATCATCAAACATGAATTCAGCCAGCGCCTTCGCCAATTCTGTCTTGCCGACGCCGCTCGATCCCAGGAAGATGAATGAGCCGATCGGGCGTTTCGGGTCTTTCAGTCCGCTGCGCGCCCGCCGGATGGCATCGGCCAGGGCGGCGATCGCTTTCTCCTGCCCGATGACGCGCTCGTTGATGACCTCTTCCATCCGCAGCAGCTTTTCCGATTCGGTTTCCAGCATGCTTTGTACCGGGATGCCAGTCCACTGTTCGACCACCTGCGCCACATTGTCGGCGGTGACGAGCTCGTCCAGCGTATTCTCCCGCCGCCATTGGTGATGGGCTTGCTTGAATTCGTCTTCGAGCTGGATGCGCTGCATTTTGCAATCGGCGGCGCGCTCGTAATCGCGCGATAAGCCGGCCGCTTGCTCTTCCAGCGCCAACTGATCGATGGATTCGCGCATGCTCTTCAGTGATTGCGGCATGGAGAACAGGGCAACGCGCAGCTTGGCGGAAGCTTCGTCGAGCAGATCAATCGCCTTATCGGGCAGTTTGCGCTCGGTTAGATAACGGGCGGAGAGCCGGGCGGCCGCTTCGATGGCGTCATCGGCGATATTGACGTTGTGATGCGCTTCGTAGCGATCGCGAATGCCATAGAGCATTTCGATGGTGTCTTCGACATTGGGCTCCTCGACGAAGATCGGGGCAAAGCGCCGGTCTAGGGCGCTGTCCTTCTCGATGTGCTGGCGGTATTCGTCCATGGTGGTGGCGCCGACCGTTTGCAATTCGCCGCGCGCCAGGGCTGGCTTCATCATATTGCCGGCATCCATGGCGCCGGCGGCCGCGCCCGCGCCGACCACTTGATGCAGTTCGTCGATGAAGAGGATAATCTCGCCTTCGGAACGCTGAATTTCTTCGATCGTGCCTTTGAGTCGCTCTTCGAATTCGCCGCGGAAGCGGCTGCCGGCCAGCATCCCGCTGAGATCGAGGCTTAGCACGCGCTTGCCCAGCAGGATATCCGGCACATCGTTGGTCGCGATTTTCTGCGCCAAGCCCTCGACGATGGCCGTCTTGCCGACGCCGGCTTCGCCAATTAGAACCGGGTTGTTCTTGGTGCGGCGGCTGAGCACTTGCATCACGCGCAAGATTTCGCTGTCGCGCCCGATGACCGGATCAAGCTTGCCTTCTTGCGCCATGCGCGTCAGATCGCGGCTGTATTTTTCCAGCGTGCGGTAGCGGCTTTCGGCTTGCGGATCGGTGACGCGCTGGCCGCCGCGAATGTCTTTGACGGCATCAGCGACGCGGTCGCGGGTGATGTTGTATTCGGCCATCGTAATGGCGATATCGGTGTTGCGCTCATTGAGGATGGCGAGGAAGATGTGCTCGGTGCTGATGTATTCGTCGCGGAGCCGATTCGCTTCTTCATTGGCGCGGTCGATGATGCTCTTGAGGCGCGGCGTGATGAAGACCTGGTTGTTGCCCTGTCCGTAGATGGTCGCCGTGCGCGGGCTCGACCGCAAGATATCGTCCACTCGCGAGCGCAACGCGCCGACATCGACGGCGAGCCGCTCGAGGATTTGCGGCACGACGCCGTCGGTCTGTTCCAGCAGCGCCAGCAAGATATGCTCGGTGTCCACCTGCGAGTGGGTGTAGCGGTGGAGGATTTCATAGGCGCGGGCGGCGGCGTCTTGCGCGCGTTCGGTGAAGCGGTCGAATCGGATCATGTGCGTTCCTTTGTTGCGCCACGTGATGACTCAGTGCCCTGCTCCGAGTCAACATCTATTGTATAGACCCTGAAATTTCCTGCATCATGTTCAGTCAGGATAACTAAGGAGTATAAGATATACGCCAGAGATCCATCTGAGTGAAAAGGTATACCTGCATGGAGGCAAACAGCTATTGTATCTATCTGTCTGATATCGGTAGCGTATATCCAATGCAGAAAGCGACTGTGTTTGAGATTAGTTGAATTTGATCGGGTAAGAGTATGCCGACTCTGTTTCGAAATCGCTCACGCGAAACTGATTTCACTTGGAATGCGTCTGCGCCTGAATGGTCCTTCAATTTGTTGGTGCTGTCTGGCGACAATTTCACAATCCAAAAGTAGTTGTTCGTTTCAAATCGCCGTTGCCACCCCCGAAGAGGTACTACTATGTGCAGTTCCCTTTCCCAATTAGCGTCAACACTCAATACGAGAGCCGGACGCACTTTGTTAATTTCGTCACCCGTCGTGGGCCAAAGCGATCGTGGCGTTCCGACTGGCGGTGTCTTGGCGGTAACAGGCGCATTAAAATTAACGATCCAGATTTCACCGCGTAACGGAATCTGTCTCTCTCTTGATCTATTTGCCATCGAATAGCTCATCGTAGTCGTCGAATATCTCATTGGCTTCGAATATCTCAAAGTCTTCTTCCGCGGCGAGCTCGAAAGCACGTTGCATCACAGCCTCGCGTTCGTCCTCAGGCATCGCCAGCAAGTCATAAACCGTCAGATGCTGGGACTCACTTTCCTCTGGTTCCGGTTCCCAAAAGTCTACTCCTATCCTGGTCATGCGGTCGGGAGAGACAAGGCCTTCGGCTACAACGCGTTGGACCATCTGTTTTAGTTGCAGTGGCTCTTCGTCACCGAGATATACGACCGGTTCGCACTGGCGCCATCCCAACTTCGATCTCTCAACATTTAGTTCCTCGTAGTGACGCTCGGAAATAATGTTGAGGTCTCTTGCTCGTCTGATCCACGCAGCCATGCTCAAGCCATACTTTCTCTTTAGCATCATTAGTTCGCCCCAATCAAGATGCCGCCGTTCTTTTCCGAGTTCGCGGTAAGCGTGCTCAGCGGGAACCAAAAGCGCCGCGGCAAAACGGTGCGCTAGGCTTTCCTCGTCCACGCGAGATTGGGAAGTATCCATTACCAAGTGTCCGATCTCGTGCGCCAAGTTAAACCGCCGTCGATCCGCGCTTCGATTTGAATTTATAACTGCAACTGGATACCCGCTGCACCAGCCGGACAGGCCGTCGAATCTTTCGCTTTCATCGTTCCAGCCAATAACAATCACGCCACGGTCTTCAGCGGTCTGCACAAGATTGTCCAACGGGCGATTTCCAACGTCCCAGGCCGCTCGAACCTGCCTCGCAATGTCTTCAGCATCTCTGTATTCTTGCGCTTGTGCCGGCGCTGGCAAGTTCGGGCAAGAATCAGGGTATAAAGTAGCGTGCAATTCAACCTGCAGTTCTGCGATGTCCGCAGCGTAAGCCATAACCGCTTCTTGATTTCTTTTGCCGAACCTGCTGTGCCGCCGAAATGCGGTCCACTGAACTTCTATCGCTGGTTGATGCATAAGATATGTACTCGGCACGCCAAGCACAGAGCTAGCCAGCAACATAAATCGCGCCGTCGGAAAACTCTTTTCCTTTTCATACTTTGAGATTGCCGCGGCAGATATTTTGAAGCCGGCCTCGCCTAACTCTCTAGCGAGTTCCCGCTGTGTCATGCCCGCCAACAAACGCGCCTGCTTCAGCCTCGCCCCTATCATGCCTCACCTCCCATGCTCCGTTGACAAGTTTAGCATTCTCGCGCAAAAAATCAACGCGCGTCCTTTGCGGTTTGTCGCTCTCTAGCTGCTTCCAAGTAGGCTTTGATATACATTCTCCAGCCTCTCAGCAATCCCATCCCAGGCATATCGCTCCTCGGCCAGCCGCCGCGCTCGCTCTCCCACTTCGTGGCGCATAGCTTGGTCAGTCAGCAGCAGCCTGAGCTTTTCCGCGAACGCTGCCACCGCCGCGTCAACCACGAAGCCAGCGCCAGCCCCGTCGACCTCGTCCAGATGACAGCCGGGCGACAGCAGAACCGGCAGCCCCGCCGCCATCGCCTCGAGCGCTGCGATCGGCTGACCCTCGCCCGTCGCGGGCAGGGCGAAGACATTGCACGCCGCCAGCGCGCCCAGCCGCGCGTCGCCTGCCAGGTAGCCGGTGAAAACGATGCGCGGATCGCCGTTTGCCAGCGCGCGCAGGGCAGGCAGCATGCCCTCGTCGGGACCGACGATGAGCAGGCGCGCGTCAGCGACGTCAGCCGCCTTGAAAGCCTTGATGAGCAGATCGACTCCTTTACGCGCCTGCAAGCGTCCCATGAAGAGCACGGTCGGCGCCTCGGCAAGGTGGTAGCGCTTGTGAAACGCTTTCGCCATTACGCTCTTGTCGAATTGTCCGAGATCGACGCCGTTAGGGATGACGCTGAATTGGGTTGGCCTTTGCCGCGTCCCGAATGATTTCCAAAGCGTCTCGGCTTCCGTGCGTTCCGCGTCGGTCAAAGCGATCACATGATCGATTCGCTGGGCGATGGCGGGGCTCAGCAGACGATCCCAGGCGGTCTTGAGCCGGCCGCGGCCGGTATTCAGATTGAGCGTGCCATGGGGCGAGAGCAGGATGGGCACGTTCAGCCTTTGCGCTCCCGGCGTCACCAGCAGATTCTCCAGCGTTCGGAATTCGTGCGCGTGCAGGACATCGACGCCCGGGAGGATCGCTTCCGCCGTTTTTTTCATGCTGCGGGGCGTCGACAGATTGCAGCGAGCGCGCAGCCGGGGCAGGGCGTTCGGACGACGCAGCACGCGAATGCCGCCGATGGTCTCCTCGGGTGCGGCAATGCGGCGTCCCTGTTGATCGAGGGCGTCGGTCGTCAGAATGGTGACTTCATGCCCGCGCCGTACTAGAGCTGTTGCTATCCCTTCGACCGCGCGCACGACGCCGCCAAAGGCGTAGGCGGGCTTGTAATAGGGCGTGAGATGAAGGATGCGCATCGTCCCGTCACCAGGTCAATTCGACATCGCGCTGCCAGAAGCGCGTCAGGAATCCGCCCCCGGGGATCGACGCCGCCAGCCGATAGAGCATGTCCCAATCTTCTGCGCTAATCACGCGCGTCAGTACCACGCCGCCCACGTAGACAGCTGAGCCGCCCAACGCGGGAAAGATGATGAATTGCTCGCGCAGGAGCAGCATCGTCAGCGCGGTTGGCGCAGCGATGACGAGCAGTCGAATCGCGGTTTGAGCAATGCCGCGCCAGGTCAATCCGATGGCGCGAAATCCCTTCAGAAGCAGGCAGACGACCAGCGTCTCGCCGATGATTGAGGCGATGACCGCCCCGCGCGGATCTCCCCAGGTCAAGAGCAAAATCGCCGTCAAGCTCACATTGAGCGCCAAACCGGCGCCGCGAATGAAGAGAAGAAGCCGCTGCCGATTCTGTACCAGCAAGCCTTGGCTGAAGACGTTGCCGAACATGGTAATGGCGGTGTACCAGATCAGCAGGCTCAGGATGCCGGCCGAGGGCGCGTAAGCCTCGCCCAGCAGCGGCGCCATGATCTTGTCGGCGAGGATGCTGATGCCGAGCGCCAGGGGGAGGCCGATGATCAAGCTAAAGCGCGCCAGCTTCTCGATCATGCCGCCAAAAAAGGGATTGCCGCCATCATCGTAGTAGCGCGCCAGCAGCGGATAAGCCGCGACCAACACCGATACGCTGAACAATTCAATTACGCCGAAGTTGATGACGAAGGCGGCCGTCAGAAAACCGGTGACGCGCGCGCCCAGTATGCCCGTGGTGATCAGCTTGTCGGAATGCTGATAAGCCAGCGTCAGAAAAGACGAGAGCGCGATGGGAGCGCTGTTGATGATTAAGGGACGGGCAATGGCGGGGTCAAAGGGGAAATCCGGGCGCACCCCGGCGCGCAGATTCAAGGCGACAAACGCGACCGAACGAGCCAAGCCGGAGACGATGGCGGCGCCATAGACGCCCAGCAGTCCCCAGCCGGCAGTCAGCGCCAACAGAGCCAACCCAATGCGAAAGCAGATATGGACGACTTCGACCAGGGAGGTCTTGACCATCTCTTCCTGCGCCAGCAGCAGGTCGTAGCCCATGTTGCCGAATAGATCGATGAAGAGGTTGATCCCGGCGAGCGCGGCGAAGGCGCGGACTGTTTCGCTGTAGCCGAGGGCGACGCCGTTCATCGCGACATAGGCGATTAACGCCATGATCGTCTGCATGTAGAGCATCGCCGACCAATACTTGCCCGCTTTGCTCCGGTCGCGCGCGACATCGCGGATGACGATCAAGCCCATGCCGAAGCTGGCGACCGCGGCCGCGTTCACCATCAAGCCGCCTACCGTGCCATAAATGCCGTATTCGCTTGGTCCCAGCCAGGGGGAAAGCACCAACTGCCATACATAGAGCGCGCCCTTGCTAATCACGCTGGCGAACATCAAGGCGCTGACGTTGCGCGCGGCGCGCCGGGCATCGCTGCCGGAGAGGCTTGCGGATTCGGGCATGGCGGACGGGCTCGTCATCGAGTCACGATTCAGAATCTAGCCGAAAGGCGGATATAAACATAGCGGCAAGGGCGATCGTGGAAACGCTGCGCCCATTGGGCTCAAGCCCCGAGTGTCGCGGTCTAGGGATGATGCGGTTCATTCGCTATGATTGTCGCAGAGACAAAGGACGGACCCTGGCAAATGATTGACTCAATGGACGCGGCCATCCACTACATTTTCAAGACGCGCCGCCGTCTCGATGGGGCGCCGCGCGGTCTCGACGAGTATACACGCGATGTGAGCTGGACGCGCAAACTGCTGGAGCGAGCGGATCTGCTCGCCGAAGAGCGCGCCTACGCAGTCGTCACCGGCAGCCGCGGCAAAGGCTCGGTCACGACTATCATGGCCAAGCTGCTCGAATCGGTGGGCCATCAAGTCGGCACCCTGACCAGCCCGCATCTTGTGCACTGGAATGAGCGGATTCGTGTGGATGGGCGGATGATCCCGACGACCGACTTTCTGCGCATCCTGCGAGATCTGCAGCCAATGATCCACGGCGTCACGGAAGAACTCTCCGACTCGCAATACCTCAGCCCGCAGGGGATTTTTCTGGCGATTGCGCTGCGTTACTTTGATGAAACGGATGTCAATGTGGCCGTGCTGGAGGTCGGGCGCGGCGGGCGCTTTGATGATGTCGCGGTGGCGCCGAACCGGCTGGCCGTCTTCGCGCCCATCATGCGGGAGCATAGCGCGCTGCTTGGCGAGGGGCTGGAAAGAATCGCCTGGCACAAAGCCGGCATCATCAAACAGGGCTGCGACGTGGTGACGCTGCCGCAGGATCCAGCGGCAATGCGCGCGATCAAGGCGGAAGCGGATGTCATGCGCGCGAACTTGACTCGCCTGGCGCCGGCTGATTTGGCGAAGCGTCTGTCGGACCAGCCCGCGGGCCAGTTGATGCATCTTCCTCCCTATGGTTCGCTGTTCCTGCCTTTGCTTGGGCGTTATCAGATCGAAAACGCGACCTTGGCGATTCGCGCGGTCGAAGTTTTTCAGCGGCAGTTGGGGGGCGACTCGCCCGAATCCGCCGATTTCATGGAGGCGATCCGAAGCGGATTGAAACGGGTAAAATGGCTGGGGCGCGCGCAAAAGCTGGACGACGAGCCGGCGATTTATGTCGATGGCGCCATCACAATCGCATCGGCAAAGTCCTTCGTCGAGAGCGTACGCGCTCGACTGAGCGAGCCGGTGATATCTATCGTGGGAATACCCCGTGACCGCGACTTCCCCGGCGTGTATCGGGTGATGGCGCAGGTCAGCCAAGCGCTGATCATCACCGAGACCGATATCAACCCGAATACGCGCTTCCCGGCGCAAGCGGGTGCGGTCGCCGCCGCGCGCGAATGCTGTGCCGATGTGTCTTATAGGAAGGCGCTGCCGGGCGCGCTGTCGCTGGCGCGGGCGAAGGCGGGCGAATCGGGCACGATTTTGCTGGCGGTATCGCTGATGTTGGTCGGCGAGTGTATGCTGATTTGGGATGTGGATACCAGCGCGATCTGATTGAATAACGGAATAGCAGGAGAATTATCAGATACAGAAACGGCATTGATACCAGTTAGATTATGCCAATTGCCGCCCGTGGCATGAAATCGACAGAAGAAACCGAAGCATTGTAGGGGCGACTCTGTGAGTCGCCCGCTTACACGTCAACTTTTGCTGTCACAATCTTGGTAGACCTTTAGACCGGAATACAACACTCGACATGCCCGAAGAAAACGCGCGTTACGACAGCACAAGAGTCGCCTGGGAAGAGATCTGGGATCAGTCGTCGATTGAGCTTGAGCTTGAGGCGGTTCGCTACGAGCGGGCTCAGGAAATCATTCGCGCCTATCTTCCCTTCTTGGCTAAAGGAGACCTGCACCTCGAGGCAGGCAGCGGTTTGAGCGCAGTCGTGATCTCCCTGCGCGAACTTGGCTATCAAGTGCAGGGCCTGGATTACGCGCAGAATGCATTACGTGATTCGCGCCGCTTTGACGGGACCCTGCCCTTGACCGCCGGCGATGTTCATCGCTTGCCCTATCGCGACGATTGTTTCGGCAGTTATTTGTCCTTTGGCGTTTTGGAGCACTTTGAGCACGGGATGCTCCCGGCTTTGAAGGAGGCGTTCCGTGTGATTAAGCCGGGCGGCACGCTGGTGTTGACGATCCCCTATCCCAATGTTGTTTATCGGGCGGTTCAATTCAAGCGCCGGTTGCGGGGCGCCGGCCAGCTCACTAATGAAGCATTTTATGAGAGCGCTTATACCCGCGGGCAATTGATCGAAATCGTGTCGCTAGCGGGCTTTCGGGAAATCCGCGCCTTGCCCACAAGCCACTCCTTTACGCTGTGGGGTTTGGGCGGCTTGTTTCGGCAGCCGGGCTATTATCGCACGAACGCTCTGGCGGAAGCGCTTGGAGGGCTATTGAAGCGGGGATTGCCCTGGGCATTCAATTTCTCGACGCTCATCATCGCGCGAAAATGAAGTGCAGGCATGCGGTTGGAATCCCGCGGCTCAGGACCCTGCGAGATGGGTCGCTGATTGACAAAGCCCGCCTTTTTCTATAGGCTTTCCCCTATCTTTCTGACACCCTTTGTATCCATCCGGAGGTCAGGCCTATGGATTATCCAAAACAGACGCAGGAAAGCATGGCGGCGCGCGTCATGCGCTTTGAGGAGCTCAAGGGTAAGGGCATCCCGATCATGTTCATCGATAGCATGCTGCCGCGCCACATGCGCATGAATTACGCCGTCATCGGCGATACCGCGTCGGAGAATCCTGATTTCAGCATTCGGCGCGCGATCACCGAGCCGCATCGCTATCAGATCGGCATGG
>WTGC01000098.1 GCA_011523705.1 Chloroflexota bacterium
GAAGCACTCCTTCAGTCCAGTACCAGACCAGCATCTACCATAACATTTTTTAAGGCGCCTTAAAGTGCGAGTTCAATGCGATCTGCGAATTGCCCGGTTGCGTGGGCTCAGTCTTAGTATCGCCGCGGCAGCCAGACCGTCATTTCGTTGATGCCGCGGTTATTCCAGGCGTAGTAAGGAATCAGCGTGATATCGAGATTCGCTTCCCGTTCGTCCCCCGCTTCCAGGTAAAGAGCCTTTGACCCGTTCCGCTCGGTGATGTGGCGGGCGACACCCTTGATCGCCATGACGCCACCGAGCAGTTCGTCTTCCCGGCTCGCGGTCAAGCCCATATCGTCCGGCGCGTAGACATCGAGAATCGAAATGTCATCCGGCAGGTCCACGCCTTCCAGACAATAGACGAGCGGTCCACGCATGACCGCGACGTGATTGCGAATCTCTTCCGCTTTGGGATGCGCCTTGATCATGCGCGGCCGCATCGGCAGGCTTAACTCGATGACATCCCCCGCCTTCCAAACGCGCTTCAACTGAGCATAGCTCCCGGGCGTCAGTGGCATATCGCTCGCCTCGCCATTGATAGACAAGCTCGATTTATCCGACCAGCCCGGTATGCGCAGCATCAAGGCGATTTCATGCGCCGGCGCTTCGTCGATCGTGATGCGCACGGTATCATCCCAGGGGTAATCGGTTTGCTGCGTCAGCGCGATTGACGAGCCATCGGCCAGTTTGGCGTTCACGCTGTTGCTGCTGTACAGATGCAGCCACAGCCCCTCGTCAGACGCGCTGTAGATCCAATTATGCATCAGGGCGATTGTGCGCGCGGTATTCGTCGGGCAGCAGTAACAGCGCGAGATGAACCAGCGCTCGTAAGCGTCTTGACTGAGAAGCGGATGCTCGGCGCCATACCAGCGCAGCGGATTGGTGTAGCAGAAGGTGATGCCATCCAGACTCATCGACGACAGCATGGAATTGTAAAGCACAAGTTCGACGATGTCGGTATATTTGGCATCGCCCGAGAGATTCAGCAGACGCCAATTCCACATGGCGTTGGCGATATTGGCGCAAGTTTCGTTGTAGGCGGTGGCGTTGGGCAGGGAGTACTCGTAGCCGAACGCTTCGTGCACATCGCCCGCGCTGCCGCCAAACTCCGGCCGCTCTGAGGCTCCGTGATGCTGCGCCGAGGTGCCGCCGGTGATGTACATTTTGCTGTGGATTGCGTTCTCCCAGATGCGCTTCAAACCCGCCAGCAGTTCTTCATCGCCCGTCTCCGCCACAACATCGGTCGCGCCGCAGTATAGATAGCCGGCGGTCACTGCATGACCAACCGCGCGCGTCTCTTCGCGCAGCGGCACCAGCGCCTGATTTTGATCGCCGCCGCCGGGCTGGGAGCCGCGCATATCGACGAAGCATTGCGCCAGCTCAAGGTACTTCCTTTTCCCGGTCGCGCGGTAGATATCAATCGCGCCCATCGTGTTCGATGGATTGAAGCCGAAATGCGCCAGCTCCGGCGGCCGCGGCATGAAGAGGTCGTAAAGATAGTCGGCTTGCTTGATCGCGATCTCCAGGAAATTGCGTTTGCCCGTGACCCGATGATGCACTGAAGCCGCCGTCAGCAAATGTCCCATATTGTAGAGCTCGTGATCGCGCAGATTGCTCCAGTATTCCTTGCCGTCCAGTTGCATCGGTGTGCTGATATAGCCGTCGTCTTCTTGCGCCGCGGCGATCACCTCGATCAGCGGGTCCAGATGATCAATGATCGACTGGTCTTTGGTGATGCCGTAAACGTGCGACCAGGCTTCCATGTATTTGTAACAATCGCCATCGCTCCACATCGTGCCTTTGCGCTCGCCTTCCTGCAAGCCAGCGGCGATATAAAAGTTGCTGAAGACGGCGCCGTTCTCCGGCTCGTCGAGCGCCTCGCGCATGCTGGGCAGAATCGTCTCGCGGCACAGCTTATGAAGCCGGCCCCAAAAGCCGTCCTTCCAGGAAACGGCGTCGTGCTCGAGCGGTTGCATTTTGTTGTACTTCGACATGGTATGCATAATTTATGAGCATCCTTTCTATCTGTTAACTGCAATGCGAGAAGAATTCCGTTGATTTAGGCTATCTCTACATTATGATTAAGCATACATTTCCAGATCTTGGACATTTATACGCAAAGGTTGCTAATGCGACTTGGATGGTCAGTACTGTGTAGGGACTATACTGTGCATGATGACGGCTCGCTTAGTCTGGAGCGAGTGTATGCATATTCCAAACTTGAAGTTTCGGTGACCGAGCCGCCGCCAATACAAGTATCGTTAAGTCCAACGATAATACTCATTTCACATTGGTTCCCGGAAACGGATCTGGATTTGAAAAGATATCCGGCGATACTGCGCATTGTGGCGCCCGAAGACAATCAGATACTGGAAGAATAGCACTTCTCGATCGACTTTCTGCATACCGACTTCAGACTGGCCATATTTCACATTAGCGAACTCACATTCGTCGGTGACGGGTTGTACGAGTTTCATATTGAAGTCCTGGAATATGGCGAGTGGAACATCATGTCTCGCAATAGCTTGTATGTAAGCAAAGCGGTATCATAAGAATAAGCGTAAAGGAGATGCACAATGGAACAAAACAACTGGTTCAAGGGCTCTGTCTCCATCGTTGAGTATGTGGTGTCCTCCAAAGGCATCCGCCACATACGCACCACGCTGGTCGGCGAAAAACCAAAAGACGACCGCAAGCCGGGCGCCGACGACCCCAAGCCGCGCAAAAGCGACGACAAGCGCGATAAGCCGGAGTAGCGTCCCCCATTACTTGTACCCCGTAAAAACGACGCCCTGTATAAAATGCTTCTGCGCGAAGAAGAAGACGATGATCAGCGGCAGCATCACCACCAGCGAGACCGCCATCAGCGAATTCCACTCGGTGCCGAAAGTCCCCTGAAAGAAGCGCAAGCCCAGCGCCAGCGTGTATTTGTCCTGATCCAGCAGAAATATCAGCGGGCGGAAGAAATCATTCCAGTGAAACTGAAATGAGAAAATCGCCACCGCCCCAAGCACCGGTTTGGACATCGGCAGCGTAATGCGCCAGAAGACGCCGAAGCGCGAGCAGCCGTCAATCACCGCCGCTTGGTCCAGCTCCCGTGAATGGGTCAGGAAGTATTGCCGCAGGAGAAAAATGTAAAAGGGATTGCCGAACCAGGAAGGCAGAATCAAGGGCCAGAAGGTGTCGATCATGCCGAGCTGCTTGAAGACGATGAACTCGGGAATAAGCGTCACCTGCCGCGGCAGCATCATCGTCGCCAGCACAACGATGAAGAGCGCGTTCCGCCCGCGCCAGCGCAACCGCGAAAAGGCGTAAGCCACAACGGACGAGACGATTAATTCGCCAAGCAAGCACAATACCACGATGAAGATAGTATTGGAGAAATAGAGATCGAAGGGCAACTGATTGAGCGCATCGGGATAATTCGACCAGACGATCTTCTGCGGCCAAAACTCCGGTGGGAAGCGGAAGACGTGCGAGAGCGGCTTCAAGGAAGTCGAGATCATCCACTGCAGCGGCAGCAAGATGACGATGGAACCGAGCCCGAGGATCAGATACACGATGATTTTGCTGATGATTTGCCTGGCGTTCATGCCGACGCCCTTGCTGCTCATCAGTTGTCCTCCTCCGATTCCGCCTCGTAATAGACCCAGAACTTGGCGGTAGCGAACAGGATCAGTGTCAGCAGCAAGATAGCGATGAAGAAAACCCAAGCCAGCGCCGACGCGTAGCCCATCTTGAAGTTCTGGAACGCCTGCCGATAGAGATAGAGCAGGTAAAACAGGGAGGCGTTGGCCGGTCCGCCATCGGTCATGATGAAGGTTTCGGTGAAGATCTGCATGGTGAAGATGACGCCGGTGATCAGCTGGAAGAAGATCGTCGGGCTGAGCATCGGCAAGGTAATGCGGAAGATGCGCTGCCACCAATTGGCGCCGTCAATCTCGGCCGCTTCGTAGAGATCGGTGGGGATGGCTTGCAAGCCCGCCAGATAGATAATCATGCCGCCGCCGACGCTCCAAAGCCTCATGATGACAAAAGCAGGCAGCACCCAGATCTTGCTGCCCAACCAGGCCGGCCCCTCTATCCCAAAGACGCGCAGCGCCGTATTAAGCAAGCCGAAGTCGCTGGAGAAGATCCACTGCCAGAGGATCGCCACCGCTACGCCGGATAATATCGCCGGCAGATAGTAGATGGTGCGGAAGACGGCCAAGCCGCGGATGTTGGTGTTGAGCAGCATGGCGATCGCCAAGCCAAAGACGATGTTCAACGGAATCGACGCCAGCGAGAATATCACCGTGATCTTCAGCGAATGCACCGGCAGCGGATCGGTGAAGAACAACTTGTGGTAATTCGCCAAACCGACGTATTCCGGCGGCGACAGAATATTCCATTTGAAAAATGATAGCGCCAGCGAAGCCACCATTGGGAAGGCGGTCAGCAAGAGAAAGCCGGCCACCCAAGGCGAAATCATCGCCCAAGCCAAGACCGTCTCGCCACGCTGGTAGGTGATGTTCAGGCTGGAAAAGCCGCTCTGCTTCTTGACGAATTGGGCGAGGCTCATAAACGCATTCGTACTATCTTACGCGGGCGACCCACCGCCGCGCGTAGACACTGCGGTTCGGACGCCCCTACAAATCTCATAGGCTATTGTATCTGTACGGGTCAGCCGGTGGCTGACCCCTCGAAATTGGCGAAGCTCAACATAATCAGCCGCTGCGCCACTGCCCTTCCTTGATCAGCGGGTTGACCTGGCGCACGATCTCGTCGCAGACGACCTTGGCGTCCCGCTCTTCGCCGATCATCAGCAGATCGACTTGCGCTTGCATGATCTGCGTGATCTCGCCGAAATTCGTCAGCACCGGGTCGGGCGCGACGAAGTGCCTGGCCGCGTCCAGCATGACGTGCTTATTCGCCGGCGGCAGCGGATCGGTGACGAACCACTTCTCCTGCTCGGCGAAGGATGTGCCCTGCAAGCCGCCTTCGCGAATGATGGTCTCCATCGCCGGCCCATTGAAGAACTTCAGCAGATTCCAGGCGCATTCCGGCGCCTGCGTCGTCTTCGGCACGACCAGCGGATAGTAATAGACGTAATTGGCGCGGCCGCCGGGACCAGCCGGATAATGCCCGAGCCTGACGTCAAAGTCGACCTCGCGGAAATTGGGGAAAGCCCAACTGCCGCTGTAGAACATGGCCAGCTGCCCGGTCTGCAGCAGCGCGGTTGTGCCCATCGCCATCGCTTCCGGGCGCGGGGCGAAGCCGTGCTCCCAGCGCAAATCGGCGTAGAACTGCAAGCCCTCGACCGCACCCGCTTCGTTCAGGGTGCATTCGGTGGGGTAGAAGGGATCATCCATCAATTGGCCGCCGAATATCCGCACCCAGGTCTGCCAGACCTTGTCCCAGCCCGTGACATCGCAGGCGTACTGGGTGGTGCGATTGCCATCGCGTTTGGTCAATTTCTCGCAGGAGCTGAAGAAGTCGTCAACCGTCCATTCGGGGTCGTCCCATTGGGCGGTCGGCATCATGGCGCCGGCTTCCTCAAACAAGTCGGCATTATAAAATATGGCGATGGAAGCCACATTGTCGGGCATGCCATAGATGCCGCCTTCGTGCGTGTAGGCTTCAATGGCGAGGTCGGGGAATTGCGTCAAGTCATAGTCATCGGCGTCCACGTAGGGCTTGAGATCGAGCAGCAGGTCATCAGCCAGGAATTGCGGCAGCAGGCCAATCTCGATGATGAATACATCGGGCGGAATGCCGGCGGCTAAACTGGTAAAGAGCTTATCGTTATAACCGGAGTTGGGGCCGCCCGGCACCGACGTGAAATTGAGCGTGCAGCCGGGATAGGCGTCGTCAAAGGGCGCCAGCGCCTTTTCGCGGATGCCGATCAAGGGCGGACCATCCCAGAAAAAGATGGTGACTTCCTGATCGTCCTGCGCCAAGACCCCGCCGACGCCCGGGATGCTGTAAACGCCGGCCGCGAGCGAAGTCATGCCCGTCAGGCGCAGAAAGTCGCGCCGGCTAAGGTTGATCTTCTTTGACATATTGCACTCTCCTTGAGTTCTGATAAATTAAACTGCAGTGAACCACTCCATTATCTGTCGGTACAGATAATTGCTTGCCAAGTGCTTTCCGCCATAATCCCTCCCGATATATTTGCCTGTCGCACTCAGCCAGACGACTGAATCCATGCTGCCAAAGTTCGACGCATCGTATTCTGCAGATGCTTCCGCAGCGCACATTGTGTCTTAACGACATCGCGTTCAATCAAGACATCCAGAATCTCAAGATGCTCGGGCAACGCATCAACTTTGCCTTTCGGCTGCAGTTGGGCGACGATATGATGCGCCCACTCGATCAAATCGCGCAATTGCCCCATGATGCTGATCAACAGTGGATTATCCGAGTGGCTGACGATCAGATCATGCAAGAGATTATCGCATTCGACCAGCATCGACAAATCGCCGGTCCGCTGAAAATGCTCGCCCCCATTGACATAGGCCGCCCGCGCGTCGAGTATGGCTTGCGCAGGAATGCGCTTGGTCGCCAAGGATACCGCCAGACATTCCAGCGCGATGCGGACGTCCATCGTCTGCTGGAAACGCGCTTGGTCAAATTCCTCCACAAACACGCCGCGGCGGGGCGCGACCTTGAGGAAACCCAAGCCATCCAATTGGCGGACGGCATCGCGCACCGGCATGGTGCTGACTTGCAGGCGCTCAGCAATATCCTCGATGGTGAGACGTTGCCCCGGCGCCAGGTCACCGTTCATGATCTCCTGCTTGAGCTGCGTTTCTATCTTCTGACTAAGCGATGTCGTATCCAGCATCAATGATCAAGTCCCGTGCGCAAATGGCGAAAATATCTGAAATCTGATATCTAATATATCAGATTGCTCGGAGCAATGCAAGTCTTCAATTGCGATGAATCGCGCAAAAGGACAAAGTAACCCGCGCGTCTAGTCAAAGCTGTGTTAGAATCCGCCGCAGTTCGGAAGCAATAGCGAATAGGCCGCCTCAAACTTTTTGGGTTGAGAGGCGCGGCGAAGAGGCAATAGAGATGCCCGAAGTCATCGTCATCGGCAGCGGCGTCATCGGCTTGAGCGCCGCGCGCGCCCTGCAACTGGCTGGCCACGATGTACATATCGTCACGCGCGACCTGCCTAAAAACACGACATCGATCGCCGCTGGCGCCGTCTGGTCCGGCTCGGCGCTGGAAGGGCGCAGCCGAATTTGGGCGGCCGCCACGCTCGCTTACTTCCTCCCGCTCACCAAAGAAGCGAACAGCGGGGTCACGCTACAGCGGATGCGCGAAGTTTACGCCGAGCGAGTCCCCGATCCCTGGTATCGCGATCGCCTGCCCTTCTTCCAGCGCTTGTCCAAACATGAATTACGCGGCGGGCTCGTCGGCGGCTATTTGATGGACGTGCCCATGATCGCCCCGCCGATTTATCTGCAGCGCCTACATGACCAGTTTCTCGCAGCCGGCGGCACGGTGGAAAAGCGAAAGATCGAATCCCTTGGTGAACTCGCGGGCGAGGCGCCCCTGTTGGTCAATTGCAGCGGCGTCGGCGCGCGCGAAGTGGCGGGTGACGAGGCAGTTTATCCCATTCGCGGGCAGACGATGCTGCTGGACGCAAAGGGAATCCGCGTCGGTTATATGGACAATGTGGCTATCGATCATATCTTCCCACGCGCGGACGGCGTGCTCATCGGCGGCGTCAAGCAGAAAGGCGACTGGAATCGGCAGCTAGACCCGGCGACAGCCGCCGATATCATGCGGCGCTGCTCGAAGATTGAAAGGCGCCTGGCAAATGCGAAGGTCTTGCGCGAGTTCGTCGGTTTGCGTCCGGGCCGCGATGAAGTGCGTCTCGAGCTGGAGCGACTCGATGATGGCGGCGCCGTCATCCACAATTATGGGCACGGCTCGGTCGGCTACACGCTCTCATGGGGCTGCGCCGAAGAGGTGGTGGCATTAGCGGAAAAGGCGCAATCAAAATGAAGCGACAGAACATCTCATCAGGCACAGATTACGAAGCGATCGCCGGCTACTCGCGCGCCCTGCGCCTGGGGAATATCGTGCACGTCTCCGGCACCACCGCGACCGATGGCGCGAACACGATCGTCGGCTTCGGCGACAGCGCCGCCCAAACCGATTTCATCATCCGCAAGATCGAGCGGGCGCTCAACGAGGCTGGCGGAGAACTCAGAGATGTGGTGCGCACCCGCATCTATCTCGCCCCTGGCGCCGATTGGGAAGCGGTGGCGCGCGTGCATGGCAAATATTTCGGCGAAATCCGCCCAGCCAACACCCTGCTTTACATCCACGCCCTGGTCGGCGAAGATTACCTGGTCGAGATGGAAGCCGAAGCTATCATCACCACCGCGGAATTATGAAATTCAGTCTTCGCTTCAATAACGATCTGCCGGTCCGCGATTATGTTCGTTATGCCCAGGCGGCTGAGGCGGCCGGCTTCGATCAATTCTGGGTGAGCAACGATCTCTTCCTGCGCAGCGCAACCGTGATTCTCTCCGCGGTCGCGATGGCTACCTCACGCATCGAAATCGGCAGTTGCATTCTCAATCCCTTCACAATCCATCCATCCGAGATCGCGATGCTGTCTACCACCCTGGACGAGCTCTCTGGCGGGCGCTTCAACTTGGGGATTTCCAGCGGCGCTGAAGAGTTTATGCGCTGGCTGGGCATGGAATTCAACTATCCGCGCAGTCGCGTGCTGGATGCGATCGCCGCCATCAACAAGCTCACCTCGAATCAGAACGCGGCGGCTGAGCGCCTTACCTTGCAATGGACCCAAGAAGCCTGGCTGCGCTTCCGGTCAGAACGGCGCGTGCCGATTTATCTGGGCGCGATGAGTCCAAAAATGTTGGAAGCGATTGGCGAGGTCGCCGATGGCGGGCTGCCGCTGCTCTTCCCGCCCGAGCATTTCGCCAATGTGATCCCGCACGTGCGCCGCGGGCTGGCGCGGTCGGGCCGAAGGCTCAGCGACATCGACCTGGCAGCTTGCATCTGGTGCTCGCTCTCGGACGATCAAGCGGCTGCTGAAGCGATGCTCGCCGACAAGATCGCCTATTACGGTCACGCCATGAGCCCACTGTTGCTACAGCAGCTCAACCTAACTCAAGCCGATTTCGAGCCCATCCGCCATGCCTGGCACATTGATGGCGACCAACAACGGGCGCGACAAATGGTGACGCCGCAAATGCTGCGCATCGGCATCGCCGGCACAGTCGATGTCCTGCTAGAGCGCTTGGACGGGCTGGCCGCCCTCGGCGTTCGTCATATCAGCTTCGGTCCCCCCTTGGGTCCCGACATTTTGGCAGCGATCAATGCGATTGGAAACGATGTCATTCCGCGTCTTCGAGAGGTATGAGGAGCCTCATATTCACATTGCTGGACTCATCCAAGTAGAAAAGAGCAAATTGACGACTCCACCGAGATGGCAGGAGATTGAGAAAATGAGATGTCGTGTACTCTTATGTCTGTTTGTCCTGATCATTCTGTCGCCGCTGGCGAGCGCGCAGGACGGCGAAGGCATCCCACTTATGCGCGTGTATGGCAGTCAATTGCCCGGCTGTTCAGTCTTCCAAGGGGCCCTGCTCACGATCAGTATCGCGCTGCCGCATAACGCCGTCGTCACGCGCGCCTCGGAACTGGAAACGATAGACGACCTGCTCGCATTCGCCGAAGAGGAGATCGACCAACGAATCTGGTCGAGGCTGCCGCATTGCGCCGAAGCGGTGGAGACCAGTTGGTTCGTGCGGCAAGTCGCCGGCGATTTCGCCTCGGCTCTCGCCATGGAGCTGGCGGGCGTACCCGTAGACGACAATCCCTATCGGCAGCCAGCCGAGCGCGGTGCGGAACGCTTCGCCGAAATTCACGCGCATATCCACCATGAAGGCTGGAGCGACCCGCTAGCAAAGGAAGACGGCGCACTGGAGGAATGCAGCGCGGCGGAACTGTCAGCCATGAATGTTGTCGCCTGGGATTTCTCGGAAATGTTAGTTGGTCCGGCGCTGAAGATAGAATCCAGCGAACAATTGATCGATTACGGCAAAGCGCATGTCGAATGGAGAGACGACCTTTGGGGCAGACTGCCGGGCTGCCTCGAATCCGTCAAGCTCGGCGTGCTCATGGGTGAGATGGCCACTGAGTTTGTGCCGGCCTTTGCGTTGCGCCGGACTGGCATAGAGACCGATGACAATCCCTATATGCTGAGGGCGCTGGCGCATTTCGCGGCATTCGTCGATGAGACCATTATGAAGGTCATCGCAGATGAAGCCGATAGCGCGCCAAAGATCTACTACATCACCGCCAATCCCTATGCCAATCTCCGCTCCTGCGCCGCTACGAGTTGCGATATCGTCGGCGCCGCCCAGCACGGAGAAGCGCTGACCGTCATTGACGACAGCGGCGAATGGTACGAGATTCAGTTGGAGGATGGCGAGTCGGCCTTCATCGCCGGCTTCCTCGCCAGCGACAAGCCGCCCGGTGATTAGCGGCATAAGTCTCTTCCTTGTGAATCCACCACTCGTGAGACGCGGCCACTCGCGTCTGGCGGCGTAGACTGAGTCGGGACTGTCCCGATTCCACTCCTGTTGCTACCTGGGCGCAGGCCATTTCGCCGCCACAGAGAGTAGTGCCTCTGCCTCATTAGGCAGTTCGCGCCAGACTGACTTGCCAGCCTGCGTCCCTACTGTACACTACAGCATTGAGACGATTGACCGACGGCGAACGCGCAAACGCTCGCGCCGCGCGGATTCTTACCCAAACATGCATATGTGCACGCTGCGCCGACGTGGAAAGGTCATCAAATGCGCCGCCTCGCGCTAATTCTATGCATCATTGTGTTGAACCTCAGCCCCGCTTCGCTGGCTGATGACAGCGCGTTTCCTCTCTGCGCCGATGACGATTTTCTAAAATTCTTTAACATGATCGTCGAGCATCAGATTGAATTTGAGGCCGACATCACCAGCGCCAGCATGTTGCACCGGGTCAGCCGCGCGCAGATGGAACGCCGCGAAGCCTACACGTCCGAGTTGCCCATGTGCGCGGACGCGATCGCGATCCAACGACTCTTGATTCAACTCGGTGGAGACGCCCTGGCGCGCGCCGCCCTCGAATTGGCTGACCTGTCCGCGGGCGAGAATCCCTATCTCCAGCGCCTCCCCGTTGATCAGGCGAGGATCGAGCGCCTGCTCGCGACCATGATTGGCGCCGACCGGTCGGGCGCCTCCCCATCCGATCAGCGCGATCTGCCGGCTTGCCAGCCGGGAGACTGGGCGCTTCTCGAAGACGCAGCCGCCGAGCTTCTGGACGCATCCGATTCGGCGCGTGATGATACGGATCCCAGCGCTACCCTTGCCGCCATTGACCGGCTCTTGCGCTGGCGGGAAAACAACATACCGAGCTTGCCGCAATGCGCTGATTCCATCGCCCTGATACAAGCCTTGAGCGCGGCCGCGACTGACTCAGCCGCTTATCTAGCCTTCACCTTTGGCGGCGTGTCGCAGGAAAGGAATCCTTTTCCGCCGCTGCTGGAAGCGAGCATCGCCACCATAACAAACTGGCAAGAGCAGCTTCCGCAATTGAGGTTCAGCCAAGCCGCCCGCATCTTCTCAGGCAATCAACTGCCCGCCTGCGCGCCTGGTGATCTTTCCCGCGCGCTCGAGAGCCTCCCGTCCGATTACGCCGCTTTAATTGAGCGGGCCGCCTCCGTTGATTCCAGCGCCGATCTGGTCGACTATGGCAAAGCGCAGATCGCATTTCGCGAGTCACGCCTCGCGCAGTTGCCGTTCTGCGCGGAAGCCTTTGCCTGGCGTTGGTGGACTGCCGAAGCGCTCGCCGATGCCGCCCTGCGCAGCGCCATCGCCGGAGGCGCGCCGTATACGATCGCGACAGCGCATCGCTCTGCGATGTCTGAAAATGCTGAGCGCGCTTCATCCGCCGGGGCGGATTTCAAGGACGCGTTGGATGGAGTCCCTACCACCACAGCCACCCGCCGGCTCGATGCGCCCGCGTGCCGCGACGCCGACCATGTCTTCCTCTTCGCTTATTTGGTTCCTGAGTTTTGGAAGCTCACCGATGCCGCCCTGGCGATATCGCAGCCGCAAGAGGTTCCGCCCTTCATTGACCAGTCCTTCGCCTTCCGCCGGCTGCTCTGGGAGCATCTGCCGCGCTGCGCCGACGCGCTGGAAGCGGGCGCCCTCATGCAAGCGGTCGCCGCCGACTTCGTCGCCATGCTTGCGCTGGAGCTGGCGCAGACACCGATCACGGACATCCCCTACCTGCCCAGCATCGCCAGCGACATCAATCGGTTCTTCCAGTGGGCGGACCAATTCGCCTCGACCTGCGGCAGCCTCAATGGCGGCACAACGACCTACTACGTAGTGGCCGAGAATATCGCCAACATTCGTTCCTGCGCCTCCACCAGTTGCGCGATTACGACCACCGCCCATCGTGGACAGAGGCTTGATGTCGTGGATGACACAAGCACTTGGTACGAGATTGTCTTGCCGAGCTGCGAGGCCGCCTTTATCGCCGGCTTCCTGGCGAGCCAGACGCCGCCGCCGCGCTAAATCCGGCTATCATGCGCGGAATAGCATAGCGCGCTGCCATTGACGATTCGAGTTGCTGGAACGAAGTTCGGCTTGAGGACGAAGTGAGCGCCTTCATCACCGCCTTCCTAATGAGCGGAACGCCGCTTAGGTCATAGTTTCTCTTGATTGAAGCGCCTCGCCTTGTCGCCGCCTTCTCTGATCAACCGACCAGCTCCTCTACGATTACCCACCTATGCACGGCGCCCGCGATAATCTCAACTGTGACGGGTTATCATCACGGTTCGGTGGGCCTTGAAATTTCAAAAGGGACTTATCATGCGAAGCTTGCTCTACATTGGACTGATCAGTCTGCTAATGTTCCTGCCGGTGTCCAAGGGACAGGAGAGTAATCTGCCGCCATGTACCATTGAAGAACTTGCTGCCGGTTACGATCTAGTGCCCGGATACGAAACCTTGCAGGCGATGGCTTTGCAGATCACGACCTTGGATGATCTATTCGCCTACAGCAAAGCGCAGATCGAGTGGCGGGTTCAGGCCTGGGCGGCTATGCCGCTCTGTGCCGAGCTCCATCCCCTCGGCCTGCAAATGAGCGAGAATTCGGATGCCTTTGTTTCGGCAATCCTGCTTGACATTATCGGCGTATCCCGTGAGGACAACCCCTACGTAGAAATGCTGTACAGCGGCGTGGAGGCGCTTCAAACGCGTGCAAACGCGATTGAGTCAGCAATTCAAAACGCCCGGGCGACCGAACAGCCTGAATCCGGCAGCGGCTTGAAACGCTGCACAGACGCCCAATTGCAGAGCTTGCTCGACGCCGTGATTCCAGAATTCCAGCGCCTGGGCGCGGCTGGGTTCGAAACGATTGAAGCAGAAACGACAAGCGAGATTGTACAGTATTTGGAAGCGATGATCGCTTGGCGCGGAGGGCTCTGGGCGAGCCTGCCGCTCTGCGCCGAAGCATTTGATTTGGGCTTGTTCATGTTCAACTACGCCAGCGATATTTCCAAAATCTCGATTCTGGATTTCGCCGAAGTGTCGCGCGGGAGCAACCCTTATCAAAGCGAGTTCTTTCGTGGGCTCGTTCGGTTTACCGAGTTTATGAATTGGCTGGAGGTTGCCGGCATAGGTTATTACAAGTTGCTGCCCTGCTCAGAATCCACCATTGATATTGCCCTGTATGATGTCCTCCAGGAACAGGAAGATTTAGCTCGAAATCCCGGCGACGCGATTGAAGACCTGGCTGCTTATGGCGAGTCACATATTGAATGGCGCGAGCGTCTTTGGTCGCGCTTGCCGACGCTTCCGGGTTGCGCAGAAGCCTTCGAAACCGCCTTGCTTTCCGTTCAGATCTCGGGCGACGGCGCCGCCTTTGCTTCCATCTCGCGCATAGTCTACGATTTCATGGAAATAGCGCAGCCCTATCTTGATAGAGTAGCCGCGGCCGAGAATCGACTGGTCGAGTTGGACTCCTCGCTTGCCCTGGTTTGGAAGACGGAGTCCAAGCCGGCCGCCAATGGATTGCAGTCTTGTCTCCCCGCTGATATTGACGCCATGTCCGGCAGCGTAAGCGGATTTTCCGATCTTATCGAGCAAGGAATCGCGGTGGAAGCGGAAGACGAACTGATCAATTACATCAAATCGCAGTTTGCTTGGCGCGATGAACTTTGGTCAGCGTTAACCGGCTGTGCCGAAGTATTTGAGATCGCCGTGTTGATGCTGCAAACCGCCGGTGACCTTGCCACAAAAGCCGCCTTTGATCTGGCCGGCGTCCCAGCCGACGCAAACCCTTATCCAACGCAAATCAGCCACGGTCTAAGCTTGATTGAGCAATGGCGCGGCGGGACGCGGACCACGGCGGGCGAGACGGCGCAAGAAGATCAGTCCGTTGCGACCAAGACTTACTATGTCACCGCCAATCCCTATGCCAATGTTCGCTCCTGCGCCTCCACCAATTGTGAAGTCGCCGCCGCCGCGCGAAAGGGAGAAGCCCTCGCTGTGATTGACGATTCGAGCGATTGGTACGAAGTGCGGCTCGACGATGGGCAATCGGCCTTCATCGCCGGCTTCTTAATGAGCGAAACACCGCCCGACGCCTAGCCAGCCAAAATGCGGCTCATCTCGGCCAGCGCAGCGCCCAGTTCGATGTTTCGATTCGTGCCGGTGCCGCCGCCGATATGCGGGCAAAGTATCACATTCTCCAGCGCGCAAAGCGGGCTTTCCGCCGGCAGCGGCTCATAAGTGAAGACATCGAGCCCGGCGCCGGCGATGCGATTTTCGCTTAGCGCATCGATCATCGCGTCTTCGTCGATGATGCCTCCGCGCGCGATATTCACAATATAAGCGCTCTCTTTCATCTGCGCGATCTGCTCGGCGCCGATCATGCCTTCTGTCTGCGGCGTATGCGGCGTCGCCACGCAGACGTAATCACTCTCGGCCAGCAAATCATCCAGTTCAGCGTAGCTCGCGTCAAAGAGCGACTCGAGCTCGGCAGAGAGCGGGCTGCGCTTGTAGTACAGATTGCGCATGCCCATGACGCTCGCGCGCCGCGCCAGCTCACAACCGATCTCGCCCATGCCGATGATGCCCAGGGTCTTGCCGACCACTTCATGCACGCGCGTATTGTGCATCCAGTGGAAAGCCATTTTGCGCTCAGCCGTGATCTCCGGCTTGAGGCCCCGATAACGATAGGCGCCCAGCGACACCGCCTCGTTATTGATGACGAGATCTTTGCTGAGCGCCAGGATCAAGGTCAGGGCCAATTCGGCGACGCAATTTGGTCCCTTGCGCGGCACACAAGCGAATGCCAGCCCGCGCCCGCGCACCGCATCCACGTCAATGTTGTGGAAGCTGCGCCCCAGCTTGAGCACGGCGCGCAGATTCGGCATGGCATCCAGCAGCGCCGCATCGACGCTCGCCGCCCCCGCGATCAAGCCGGCGACTTCGCCGCTGGCCAGCGACAGCGCGTCACTCGATTCATCGGCGCATATTACATTCAAATCGGGTTGTTCCGACTCCAAATGAGCCGCAGCATCTTCGTATCCCTCGTCTGCTATCAGTATTTTGTGCTTGTTGTCGTTCTGAATTGACATTTGTCGGCAACCTATTCTCTTTCGCGAATCTCGTTTATGGGCAACCGCGCATGGCTTGCGGCTAAGCAGCGACGATTATAGGAGCGCGCCCTTTGCCTGTCAACCAGACCGAGGCTTGGCGGGCGCGGAAGACCCGATGGGTAGCCGATACAATTGATACTGCGGGGGCGGGGCAGACAACGCGAGGGCGACCGGGCCTGCAATACTATAGGCGGGACAAGGCGAACTACCCAGCCTCGCCTTCACGCTCCGCTTCCAGCCGGTCTTCGCGGCCCTCGAAGCGACCCTCCAGGCGCGCAAGGCGCTGCAAGCCGTCGTCGACTTTCGTCTCGACGCGCCGGAGATCGCCTTTCAGTTCGTCGCGCAGAGCGGTGTAATCGTCTTTCAGTTCAGCGCGCAGAGCGGCATTATCCGCTTTCAATTCGTCGCGCAAAGCGCTGTATTCGCCTTTCAGCTCGTCGCGCAGAGTTGTATGGTCGCCTTTCAGTTCATTGCGAAAGTCGGTGAACTTGTCATCGAGTTCCTTGCGCAATGCCTCGACTTTGCCATCAAGGCGCCAGACCGCGCCAAATATCAAAAAGAGCGCGACGATTACATCCAATGAGATCGTTGTGTCGAAAGTCATCCGCGGCGTCCTTTACTCGCGCCATTCAGTCTAACACATTCGACGCAATGGGCAAAATCGCGTAGTGTAGGAGCGAGACAAGTCTAGCCCCTGTTTTCTTTGCCAATTTGGAGTCTCCTGTAGGGGCGTCTCGCTGAGACGCCCTCATGGCAGGCGTTTAAGGGATTCCTGTGGGCGTTTCAGCGAAACGCCCCTACAACTATCAGTGCAATTCGGAATACGGAATAGGGCGAATTCTTTTGCGTGGGCGGCGGCATTGTCGCGCGTGTGTCTACAGTTGGAATTGGAGGGGTTGGCGGCGTGCAATTTGTCTTTCGATACGCGATATGTTAGAGTGTCGAACTTGGAATTGTTGAGCTTCAACCGGCGTGCGCCGCAACTGAGCGCGATAAGGAGAAATCTATGGGATTAGCAACCAACACCGATCAATTGGTGGAGATGGCTGTCGTCGGCTACGTCAGCCAGCCCACGGTGCGCGGGTATATCCCGCACGCCTCGGGCGAGGCGATGATCTTGCCCGGCATGTCCGGCTTCATTTATGGCGTCCGCGTCGGCGACAGCGCCTTTGATTACGCCGCCGACCACCTGGAACCGGGCGCCTCCATCGCCCATCCCGATCTCGATGCCGATTACGCCATGCACTATCTGACCTGCATGGGCAATCAAGCCTTTCTCATGAGCGGCTTGGCGCAAGGGACCGAGGGCATCGTCACTGGCGAGCACGCCCGCCTGCTGGTCGATTTCCCGCCGGAAGCGGCCGACCTCATCAACGTCGGCGACGCCGTGCAGATTCGCACGCTGGGGCAAGGCTTGCAGCTGACCGACTACCCGCATATCACCCTGAAGAAATGCAGCCCGCGCCTGATCGAAAGCCTGCCGATCGAAGCCGTTGACGAGCGCAGAATCCGCGTCCCGGTGACGATGGAGCTGCCCGTGCGCATCATGGGCTCGGGCGCCGAGCTCAATCCCGACTTTGTCGATCAAGACCTCATGTCGGGCGACCGCGCCTTGATGGCCGAGCTCGGCATCGACCAGATGCGCCTGGGCGACCTGGTCGTGGTCAATCACGCCGATCACCGCTACGGACGCGGCTACAAGCCGGGCGCCGTCACCATCGGTCTCTGCATCCACGGCGACTCGGTGATGACCGGTCACGGACCTGGCATCCTCACCCTGATGACCTGCGATGAACCCTGCATCGAATGGGTGATCGACCCAGAAGCGAATATCGCCAATTACCTGAATATACGAGAGGCATCATGAGCGCAAAAAACAACGCGGATCAAGTCGTCAGCGTATCGGTCCAAGGCGTCATCACGCCCCCGCGCATGCCACCGCTGCCGGCCATGCCCTATTCGCTCGCGGCTGATGGCAGCCCCTTTTTGCTGCCCGCTTATGGCAGCATTGTCTACAACGTCGCCGTCGGCGATTCCGCCTATGGCTGGCTGGCCGACTGCGTGCATCCGGGCGTCAGCGTGATGATGGGCGACGCGACCGGCAATCGTGGGCTCAATGTGCTCTCCTGCGTCGGCAACACGGCGATGGTCATGACCGGCAACGCCCAGCGCGCACGCGGCACGGTAACGGGCAAGACGGGACGCTTCTCCGAGCATGTCATCATCCATTTCGAGCCTGAGGTGCTGGAGCAGCTCGCCATCGGCGACAAGATCGTCATCAAAGCCAAGGGCACCGGCATGAAGTTTGATGACCACCCCGACGTCATGCTCAAGGGCTGCTCGCCGGAACTCGTTGATGCGCTGGAAGTCACCACCAATAGCGACGGCAAACTGTCGGTGCCTGTGGTGGCGGCGGTGCCACCGCATTTGCTCGGCGCCGGCGCGGGCTTGGTGAGCGATGGCGGCTCCATCCACATTCAGACGGCGGACAGCGGCGCGGTTGAGGAAGCCGGGCTGGATAAGCTGCGGCTGGGCGATGTGGTGGCGCTGACCGATTACGACAGCAGTTGGAATCACGGCTATTTGCGGGACGCGGTTGGTATTGGCGTGGTCGCCCAAGGCGACAGCCCACGAGCCGGTTATGGTCCGGGTCTTACGCTGATCATGACGTCGGCCAGCGGCGACATCGCGCCCATGGTCACGCCGGGCGTAAATTTGAAGGACTTGCTGCTCTAAGCCGCCCGAATTGGACGTGTTGACGGGCGACTCACAGAGTCGCCCCTACAACATCACGTCATGCAGGAAACTGTAGGTGCGACCGGCGGGCAGTGTCTGCGCGCCCCAGTGGGTCATTCGAACATGCAAGGAAACTGTAGACTCACGCGCGACAATGCCGCCGCCCACGCAAAATACCTCGCGGCTCGCAGTGGGCGAGAACGTAGAAATATAAGAGGCTCGTGATGTCTAGCTCCCCCTCTCGAACTGCTGTGTCTACGCGCAGCCCTTGTGGGAGAGGG
>WTGC01000045.1 GCA_011523705.1 Chloroflexota bacterium
CCTCGTTCTTGGTCTGATCCAGGCTGGCGAAGGTGTATTTCATATCGGTCATGGCGTCATCAAAGCGGGCGTCCACCGCGATCTTGTCCAGGATATGATGCCGATTCCAGAAGACGGCTTTGCCCGCGCGGTCGAAGAAGAACTTGCCGCGCTCGGCCGCCGTGACATCGCGGATGCCGCGGTAGACATCGAAGGTGTCCTTCTCCTGATCCGAATAGCCGCCCTGGCGCACCCAGTTGTCGCCCGCCATATTCAGCGTCAGCACGCCTTCTTCAAAGTCGCTGTAAGTGGTCAGGTCGGCAAGCTGGGTCGTTTCGCCCAGCTTGCTGAGGTCGGGGTCGCCCAGCACCCAGGAATCTGAAAGCGCCGGCGGGAAAATGACTTCCTGGATGAGCGCGTCGATGATCTGGTCGCTGCGCTGGTTCTCCTGCAGCTCGATCTTGGTCTCGGTCGCTTTCAGGAATTGCATCGCGCCGTGGGCGATGATATCGACCTGGCGATTGCCGTACTTGCCGCCCACAGGAAGAATCGCGGCGGTCCAACCGGACCAGTGAGTACGGGTAGCCGTCCCGTCATTCGATTCGAGCTTCACCGGGCGCAAAGGCGCCAATTTTCCCGTTAGAGGACTGCTGCTATTCTCCGGTGAGAAGTGCCTGTCCACATTGTTTAGACGCATCACCAGCGTCGAACCGTCTGCTGTGAGTTGATAGGGTCGCTGCATCCCCACAAACCACTCGGCCAACAGAACACGTTGAGTGATATCATCGTGTTCCCCGCTAAAGTCCCCGTTACGATCCCAATCGATCGCGATTGTCCAGCTTGTTGACATTTGTTCGTTCCTTTCTTTGATCAGTCGATTAGCTTTGCGTTCCTTGCTTATCAATGCGGTTCGTCACCCAGACAAAGGCAGTTAGCAACATAGATTCTGTCATGTACGTCGGTGTAGATGGCGCCTCGCATATTTCACTATGAGAGATTTATTTCTTAGCAGGCTCTGAATTCAGTTCCGTGATGCACTTCGACTCGAGGGCTTCAATTCGGGCGACGTCTTCTTCTTTGAATTCATGCTTGCTACGAGACTGGAAGATGGCGCTGAGTTCTCCGTAGCCCGCTTTATAGCCGTCAAATCGTTGCAGCAAGTCGAAAGTCTCGGCGTCCCAAATGCGAATACCGCCAAATTGCCCAACCGCCGCAAACCGGCTGCCGTCGGGGTGCCAGGCCAGTGAATCCAGGAATGGTGTCAATGGCTCTTGTACGAAATAGATACCGCCTCTTATAAGCGCCAGTAATCTGCCGTTGCGCGTGTCGAATACAGTAATGCGGCATCCCTCAAAGTTGCTTACAATCTTATTCCCGTCGGGTGAAAACTCCTGATCTTGTACCTCTGACACAAAATCATGTGATTCAGGAAAGATACGCTCTATGAGACTGAAGTCATTGTCATCGCGCCAAGGCTTATAGGTTTCAGAATAGGCGCCAATCTCGACATGAAACATTCCCTCTACTGTGTCTATGATTTTACGTTCCGCATTGCACTCTGGTGGGAAGTGCAGGTTTCTGATATCGAAGGAATGCACAACAGTATTGAGTTCTACGTCAACGACATAGGTTTCCCATTGAGTAATAACTGCGATGACGCTTTTCGAAAACCAACAGACAGCCATAGTTGAATTCCAGGAAAAGTTGGTTTGTTCATCATTTTCCTGAAAGGAGAAAACCGCTTCGCCCGTTAACGCATCCCAAACAAACGTTTCACCAGTCCATGTGCCAGCAGCAAGATGGTTTTCTGTGGGGCGCCATTCAACCTGGGTCCAGAGCGACGCCGGCGGATCAATTTCAGTTACGACTTCAAGTCTCTTGATATCAACAATCTGAATCGGCGGTCCGCCGGTGACAATCCTTGGATATCCAATGGCAACAAGATCGCCGCTTGCATTCCAGTCCACGGATCTAGGAGCAAAGCCAAAGTCGCCTTGCTTGACTTGAACATGGCCCAATTCATTGAATTCGGCATCGAAGAGCCATAGACCCGTAGTGCTGGCAATCGCTATCGTCTCGCCATCCGGACTCCACTCGATCGCTGATGCAAACCCGCGGTCTTGCGCGGACGCAAAATTGCAGGCCCATATCGCGCAAATTGCTGCCAAACATGACTTCAGCCTTCTCATTTGTCTTCCCCTTCTGTTGATAAGAGCTCTCGAAAAACTCTAAGGAGATACTCTCGTGCGACCCTCGCACGGCGAGTAGCGTCCCACATTACAGGCAACGTCACACAAGTGATTCCTTCGTCGCTGCACTTGTAGAAGTGGCGACCGCTGCTTGGGTATGGACTATTAAAGTCCGAAAAGTACTTTGTGCCGGGAAATGCTGCCGGTTCTTCCTCTCCTACCTCTGGTTTCGGGCGTTTTATCTTATCGTCGCCTATCGACTTGACCTCGAATGTCTTGCCCGAAACTGCAGGATCAAGAACTGCGGTCATGAAGAGATCCGCCCAAAGTTCTTGCTCAAAGTACTGCTTACCGACAAAACCCTCGATTATCTGTCGCTGTACCATGGTATCCAGGTTGAACGCGAAGTAGGCCGCAGTGAAATCCCCATATTCTTCAGGGTATTCTTCAATGAATTCTTCGCCGATGTTTGCAGTTTCATTCGCTATACGATAAATCTCTTGTGATGGCTTTCTGTCGTCGGGAACCAGCTCAGTGAGATAGGCTGTGAAGCCCTTGCTTTTATCTATCACATGCCCGAATTCGTGCACAATGGTAGGGATATCAACCTTGCTTCCCAGATACACCCTGTTTGGTCCGCTTGCCGGTACTTGGCCGTAATATCCCGCTTCATCTTCAGAGATATTGGAGAAATTCTCGGCGAAGTATGCATCAGCTCCGAGATTAACCACCAACGGACTATCATCTTGCGATCCGCTAAAGTGCTCTCGAAAAGCCTCCTTGCCTGTAGTATTCGGATCGTCCTTATAGACCAAATCAAGATAGTCCACTATATGTGAGCTGGATTCGGAAAGGTTATACAATTGCTCTAGCTTATCCGCATTGGATATTCCTTCGCCCCACTCGATCTGATATCCATACTCGGATTCCAGATGTTCTTCTACCTTGTACACAGTACTCAGGAGTCCCGGATCAATATCGAGAGTACTGCTGTCCTCTCCATCGCTCGTTTTTCCCCACCATCCTGACCTGGTATCAGGCTGCGACGAGACATAGTGCTGAAGGTGTACAATCGCGCTGTCATAAAGATCAGGTGGTTCTGCATATATGAACTCCAATGCACTCCGCGGCGATTCAGCCTGCTCAAAACAACGCTTAAATATCAGTGGACGCTGCTCCATGTCTTGTTGCACACGAATTACATCTGGGTTGTTGTAGCGATGCCAGTGATCAGGGCTTATGCCGTCAAATACCCAACTTGTGCCAAATTCATCCTGGACTTCCGCGATATCTCGTAGCGCTACTTGAGCATGTGTTTCGTCTTTGGCTTTATTGGCGTCGGTTGAATCTTCATCCTGAGAAGAGCCTTTGCCGCCTTGCTCGCCGGAACCCGAACTAGACCCTTGCCCGCCAGATTGCGACCCGGGTCCATCCGCATAATCATGAGGCGATTGATAAGGCCGATTACCGCCCGGCGGCGGTGGGGGCGTTGATGCCTGCTGATCCTGATGATGACTCGGATGCGTATAAACGACCGGAAAAGGTATCTCTTTTTCCGTCCCTAAATGGTTTAGCGCTTCATGACCCACCGGGACGGTGACAATAATCTTCTCGCCATCAAAAAGGATTGAACCCTCATCATCAAATGAAAGCGCCGGACCGTCAAAACCCATATCTCCACCCCGCTACACATCAACCCAGTCTGTGAATCATCGGGGACGCGCAGCCCGCCCTGTCACAAGCCGCTGCGCATCCCCTATGCTTTACGCTTCGTTCAATAACTCACCATGAATGTATAATAGAATCTTTGTTCTCGTCTAACACGACCATTTGTTCTCGCGTCTCGTGTTGCTTCAGCCTGCCAACGCCGGCGGGAAGATGACCTCTTGTATCAGCGCGTCGATGATCTGGTCGCTGCGCTGGTTCTCCTGCAGCTCGATCTTGGTCTCGGTGGCTTTGAGGAATTGCATCGCGCCGGCAACTTGGATGGCGGAAACGCGCTCGCCATATTTGCTCACCGCCGGATGGATCGATTGCACCCAACCGGAGAAGTGACGACGAGTGGTCGTGCCGTCATGCGATTCGATCTTCACCGGGCGCAGCGGAACCAGCTTGCCATACAGGCTGCCTGCACTGTTCTCCGGCGTGAAGCGCTTGTCCTCGTTGCGCATGACGAGGCGAAGCTGCGCGTCATTACCCACATCCATAAACGCTTGCTGGCAGCCGAGCGACCACTTGGCAGACAAGACGCGCGCCGTCTCGTCCGTGTAGCTGCCGTCTCGATCCCAATCGATGCCGATGGTCCATCTTGTTGTCATTGTTTCTCCTCCTAAACTCCCATGTGTGTTTTGGTAAACTAATGCCTAGGTACCGGCAGAACCTCAAGCAGCTCTTTCGACTTGATGTTCCATATCCACACCCTGCCATCTGGACCAGTAGCCGCCATTAGTTCTCCATTGGGATGAACTTGCGGATTGGTTCCCGGATAGACCGACATCTCAAAATTATCTTCCGCATCCCAGATTATGATCTCAGAATATTCTGATACTCGGCCACGTATTCCGGCTACCAAAACACCATCGTCTGGTGTGATATATCTGAATGGCCCTCTTCCTTCGGTTTGGAGCAGCAATTCGCCGGTTTCGATATCCCAAACGAGTAACTGATGACATTTGTATATCAACCATGGACTAATATGTCCGAAAGCTAGGGTTACATCCGCTCCGCCGCAGGAATGTTCGCCGAGGACTTGTATGTACGACAATTCCCACGTGTCAGTCCGATAAACCTTTATCTCGCCATCCGGTATCACAAGCCCAAACAGAGAACTGTCCGGGCTGAAAGCGATGCCTCGTACATCGCGTGCATTGATCGGAACGACGCCAAGAGCTGCGCCAAGCCCTTGTTGAACATCAAATGGGTGTATTTGTACCCCGTCGTTATGCCACCAATCCAGAAACTGTCGCCAGTCGGGACTTAGCTTAGGGAGTTGCCAGGACTGCCCAGCTCGTACCGCGGGAATAGACAGGACCCGCGAGCCCGTGTCAATATCCCATATCGACATCTCGTGCTCCCATGTTGCCCACCAGTCGCTCAAGAACATGATGGACTTGCCATCAGCGCTAAATGAGATCGTGCTGAGGTCTAAAGGTTTTTCGGTTGCGGTTCGCTGCATGTCGAGTATTAGAGAGTTATCAGCCATATAGAAAATCTCTAATCGTTGATATTCAGCGAGTGAGATATATCGACTGTCAGGGCTAATAGCTATAAAGGTGTCGTTAAAGCTTGCTCTGCGAAGGTAGCGCGGCGGAGACAAGAGGTCGTCAAGATCGTATATCCATACTCCGCTATCGTAGCCCGATTCGTCTCTATCTTCTTTCTTCACATACACGCCATACTTGACGGCCAAATGCTGACCATCGTTGGACATTAAGATCTCGACGGCTTCCCAAGGGACCCGTTCTTGCGCCTGAATCCAATTAGGCAGACATGCTAGGAAACAGACTAGAATCGCTATGGTGTATGCTCGATTATTCATCTTCAAAGTAAATGGTGTCATTTGGATCTCTTTCAGCGGACAAGTATTGAGCGAGTCGAAATGTGTCGAGTTCGGGTTGAGTCCTCGCGGTGTCCAGATTCTCACTGTAAAGAGAAGAACCGCCGTGTGGGTAAAGCTGGCTTTCTATAACTAAATCGAAAAAGTGCTGGACATCTTGAGACCCTTCAACTACATACTTCTGCCTTAGCCGTTCCAGCATCCTTTCCAATGCGCCACTGCCTGGGTCACTTGAGCCAACGATCACCTCGAGCAAATCCAAATGATGATATTGTATGCCTTTTCCTGTATTGCCGGTTTTACCGATGAGTGATTTATCTGCATCATCAATGTGCAGCCCGGCAACTATATGGGGTTCGATACGGGATAAGTGAGCGTATGCCATAAATATCCTGTCGTCTTCATGCCAAAGTTCAGGATTATGTGCGGTTAAGCGCGCCATACGCTGCATTTGTGCACGCTTAGTCAAATCTTCCTCCGTCAAACTTCGGTCCCACAAACGCTGCGACGCCAAATTCTGCATTTTCAATCGCTGCATGGTTTTAGGGTCTGATAGGTATACAGACGCCGGAAAACTGATGACCACGTAATTCCCTAACCTAGATTCAGGATCCGATTCAGCCTGAATAACCAGTTCGACTCTAACATCAGGGCCAATTACCGACGACTGCACGTCGAATTTAGTATTCGTGGTGGTGTTGTAGTCACGTGTTAGCCAACCTAATTGGTACCTGGTCCTATCTGCATAGACTCTATGCGATATTTCTACATTTTCTTCTTCGGTATCCTCACCAGGAGCAAGAGACTGTCTGTGATATTCCGATTCAGTTTCTGTGGCAACGACTCCCTCCGCCTCGCGCTCAGAAGTGCCGCCAGGCTTTCCGAGCCCAGAAACGGTGAATTCAACCTTCGAGTCACTGGAATCCACCAAGAATTTCTGGCCAAACAAGTCAATCAGCACGGCATGCGGATTCTGTTCAGACTGCTCATACACGTTAAATTCTATTGACTGGTCACCAACCGAAAGTTCCGGCACGCCTGCGTTCACATGCGGAGTGAGTCCTTCATTTGTGAAGAGTCTCAAGTTTCCCGATACCGTCACTATCCCAATCGGCTGAGGTTCTAGTGCCTCTGTCAGTGCGCTCATGAAGTCAAGAGAAGTGTTGTCATATTCCTGCCCGGATACTTGTGCGCGGTGT
This sequence comes from Chloroflexota bacterium, assembly GCA_011523705.1. Classification (GTDB taxonomy): domain Bacteria; phylum Chloroflexota; class Anaerolineae; order Aggregatilineales; family Phototrophicaceae; genus UBA6055. Next base: position 6,924 of record WTGC01000045.1, read on the forward strand.
TGTTTGTACTGTTGAGGCGCTTCGCCAATTCTCTCAAACTCAAGCTCACTGGTGTCATCTCTAAGATCGATCCAGTATTCATTCCCAGCGGCATTAATCTTTACCGCGTAAGGATGTGACGGATCTTGGTCCAATACTAGGATACGGAAGCCATCAGGTATATCGGGCAAGACAAAACTCGCAGCATCACCATGGAGCATACCTTCCACGTTTTCGTACAACTGTAGGCTCCCATTTACACGCAAATTAACGTAATGCTCCCCCTGCAGAAAGATTAACTCCGGCGAATCGACCAGAAACGCCGCCGCTTGCTCCTCCGACTTGTCATGCAACTCCTCAGTCTCATCCGGGTTCACCGGCCCCACCTTATAGCTAGCCTTATCGTCGCGGACTTCCACCATCCCGTATCTGCCCCGGATGTAAACGTAATCTTGTCCCTGTTGTGTGATTACGATCAGCAGCTTCGCGCCCGCCCGGAATGCGCTCTCCAAGTCTTCATCAGATGCCCCGATCTCCTCCGTATGATTATGGACGAAAATCAGATCACGTCCTGACAAGGCCTCCGCCAGGAGAGCGTCCGCCTCGGTGTCCTGCATGCCCACATACTGCGAGCCATCGGCTCTCACAACACCGGTCCGGTCGAACAAGGTATCGCCTGTCTTGGCGTCGATGACAACCACGCCTTCAATTGCATTATCTCCCAAGTCTTGCGCCACCGTTTCAACATGATCCTCATCCGCATACGCGACGGTCTTATCCCACTCTGAGTTGGCGATTTTGGCGAGCGTCGCCCAGGCGATCGCATCCGATGCCGCGTACCAGCCCGTTAGCGCGTATTGCTCCAGAAACTCGCGCCACTGGTCATTGGGTGGCAGGCCTTCCCGCTTCAGCGTGATGAGCACTTCACGCGCCAGGTTGTCGGTCTCAATGCTCAGGAGATTATCCACGTGCATCTGCTGGCCCGGGGTCTGGGGCGTATAGTCCTGCCAAACAGCTTCTGCCGCCGGCTCCTCGCCAATCGCATCGGACTCTAAATCACGCTTGTCGGTGACGGGCGCCCGATCCGCTGGCGAATCGTCCTTGACATCCTTTTTTACCAGACTCAGATTGCTCGTTGCGCGCTGAATCCCGTGCGCGGCAGGCGCGCTCTACACTCTCTCTTGCCTTCTCCTTGTTGAAGACCGGATTACCGCCCGGCGGCGGTGGGGGCGTTGATGCCTGCTGATCCTGATGATGACTCGGATGCGTATAAACGACCGGGAAAGGTATCTCTTCTTTCCTACCTAAATGGTCCAGCGCTTCATGCCCCACCGGGACGGTGACAATAATCTTCTCGCCATCAAAAAGGATTGAACCTTCATCATCAAATGAAAGCGCCGGTCCGTCAAAACTCATCTCTCCACCCCGCTACACATCAACCCAGTCTGTGAATAAGCGGGGACGCGCAGCCCGCCCTGTCACAAGCCGCTGCGCATCCCCGATGCTTTACGCTTCGTTCAATAACTCAACATGAATGTATAATAGAATCTTTGTTCTCGTCTAACACGACCATTTGTTCTCGCGTCTCGTGTTGCTTCAGCCTGCCAACGCCGGCGGGAAGATGACCTCTTGTATCAGCGCGTCGATGATCTGGTCGCTGCGCTGGTTCTCCTGCAGCTCGATCTTGGTCTCGGTCGCTTTCAGGAATTGCATCGCGCCGTGGGCGATGATATCGACCTGGCGATTGCCGTACTTGCCGCCCACAGGAAGAATCGCGGCGGTCCAACCGGACCAGTGAGTACGGGTAGCCGTCCCGTCATTCGATTCGAGCTTCACCGGGCGCAAAGGCGCCAATTTTCCCGTTAGAGGACTGCTGCTATTCTCCGGTGAAAAGCGCCTGTCCACATTGTTCAGACGCATCACCAGCGTCGAACCGTCTGCTGTGAGTTGATAGGGACGCTGCATCCCCACAAACCACTCGGCCAATAGAACACGCTGCGTGATATCATCGTGTTCTCCGCTACAGTCCCCGTTGCGATCCCAATCAATCGCGATTGTCCAGCTTGTTGACATCTATTCCCTCCCTTTCTTCAATCGATCGTTGAACACGATATTTCCCTCCTGCAACTGACATCTGCGATAAATGCTCTGCTAACGGCGATTACTTCGATCTCCTGTCACTTTGATAAGCGTACAACGCTCCATTATGGACACATTTCTTTGCCGGTCTTTCCGGACCTTTCCAACAGAGCCAATACATTGGGATGTAAATCAAAACCATCAAATCGGTGCAATAACTCATAAGTATTCGCATCCCAAACGCGAATATCGCCAAATTCTCCAACGACCGCAAACTGACTACTATCAGGATGCCAACCGATTGAGCCGATGTGAAAACCAACGGCTGGAATATAGTAAGCTCCACCCGACAATTCCGCTGCCAATCTGCCACTCTGGCCATCAAATTCAAATACGCGGATTCTGCACCGGTTTAGGCTCGATACGAACCGGCCAGCAGACGGTGACCATGATACCGTAAGTGGGAAAATGTCGGCTGTACCTTGTAAGTCCTTACCGCGTCCGAATATCTTAGTCTCTAAGCCAGTTGCCAGATCCAATAACCATCCATCCGGTGTCAGAATCTGATAGTCACGATTGCAGCTAATCCAATTATGCCCAAGATGCCGGGAGAATGACTGCGGCATCATGTTTTCTGTGATGGCTACAACATACGTCGCAAGTCTAGTCACAATCACGACTTCGTTTTCAGCAAACCAACAGAATCCCAATGGATCTGAATTACCAAGATCAGAAGGTTCCGCCGGGCTTTCAAAATAGAATAGTTCCTCGCCCGTTATTGCATCCCAAATATGTGTTGTCTCCTGATATGTTCCCCCGATAATCAGACTTTCTTTCGGGTGCCAATGGACCGGAGCCCAAAGTCCAGGATCGGGTACCACAATTTCACGTATTACCTCTCTCTTGTTCGCGTCGACGACTTTTATGGAGCTTAGAAAACTTGAATGGACGAGGAATTCTCCGGTAGCATTCCAAGCTATCAATCTGGGAGCATGCTCAATAGCATGCTCGACTCTTACAAAGCCCAGTTCATTGAAGGCGTTGTCGAAAAACCATACTCCGGCGCCGCCGCCCACAGCAATTGTCTGGCCATCGGGACTCCATGCTATTGATGACGCCCAGTTGCTTTCTTGCCCGTAGCTCGCACAACATAACAACATCGATAGTACAAACGCAAAGTACAAAGCACACTTTTTCATTCGTATGTTCCTTTACTTATCAACTAAGCATATTTCTCAACAGCGTAGGAAAATGTTCTTGCGCTAGTGCGCCGAAGTGATGCCAATATCCTGGCAACTTGTCAGCCCATTTTACATCTCGCCAAGAACACCCTCCGTGTGTACCGCAGTCATAAAATGTGCGGGAAGCCTCATCTCTGGCGTTCGGTAATCCTTCTTCCTTAAGCTCTGCTTCAATTCGATCTACGAGACCGTCTAGGAGATCAAAGGTAGCTGAATAAACTTTGAATGTTTTTCCAGAAACAGTGGGGTCTAGCACTGCTGTCATGAACAGGTCGCCCCACACTTCGGCATTGAGAAGTTGCTTTCCCGCAAAGCCTTCAATCGCCAGTTCTAGGATCGATTCATTTAGACCGGTCCCAGTGTTTTTGTACCAGTCAGGGTGATAGATTCCAAACTTCGATACGATTTCGTTGCTTCTGTCTACGACGTGCCCAAATTCGTGTACAATTGTCGGTATATTGACTTTACTTCCTAGATACATCCTCCTGAGTTCTTGGCGATTGATAAGATTCCCTTCTTCATCATAGTCCGGCTGTAATGGTACCCGTCCATAGCCCGCATCTCCCGCACCACTGTCATCGTCAGCTCCGAGAAAAACTACCAGTTTCCCGTACTCGTTCTGGCTGAAGTGTTTTCGAAAAGCCTCTATGCCCGTAGTGTTCGGATCGTTCTTGTAGACCTCATCAAGATAGCTGATGATATGCATGGTGGATCTTGCAAGGTTCTGCAACTGTTTCAATCGATTCGTATCGTGAGATCCGTCGGCCCATTCAATCTGAAACCTATATACAGATTCCAGGTAACCTTCATATTCAAGTAGAAAGCCATCTGGCTCTAACCCACTACCAGCCGAGCCGTTGTCGCTTATGCCGCCGTCCGCCATTCCCGCGGACGTTTCTGATCCATTTAACGCAAACTGCTCTAGGTGCCTTAGCTCACCCTCATCGCAGTCTGGCGGGAATGCATAAATGTGCTCCATGGCATCCTGCAGTGATGCTGAATGTTGAAAGCAATGCTGAAATATTAGTGGGCGCGTTTCTATGTCTTGCTGAACCAAGATTACATCAAGGTTGCTGTGTGCGGACTGCCGATCAACGCTTACACCAGGAATCCAACCATAATAAGTGTCGAACTCGTCTTCTAATTCGTCAATGTCGGATGGCGCCGCTTGAGCCCTCGTCTCCTCTGTGGCTCGACCGGCATCGGGTGAATCTTCCGTCTGAGAAGAGCCTTTGCTGCCTTGCTCGTCAGACTTCGAACTCGACGCTTGCTCGCTTGATTGCGACCTAGGTCCATCCGCATATTCATGAGGCGATTGAGACGGCTGATTGTCGCCCGGTGGCGGAGCGGGCAATTGCGATGAGGAGGGCGATGATGGCGACGAAGATGGGTTTCCGAAGTCCTGAAAAGGTGAGTTCGGCCGTGTCGACTCTTCCTGCGTTTCCGCCGGTGGTTTAACTTCATCCTCCATCGTATGACCATCTGGCATCAGGGTGTATGGATAAGGCATCTTCTCTCTCCCCGCTAAACATCAACTCGGTCTGTGAATAAGCGGGGACGCGCAGCCCGCCCTGTCACAAGCCGCTGCGCATCCCCTATCGTCTACGCCAACCCGCCAGCTACACCGTGCCCCATGCGGGCGCATCGCCGGTCGCCGGTTTCAAAGTCGCCGTGAACAGCACCGCCCCGCCGGTCATGATCTGCGGCCGGTAACTCCCGATCAGAAACTCGCCGCTGTACTTGGGATCGTTCGCCGCCGGCGCCGCATTGTCCCCCACCTGCACCTCCAGCGTCACCTGGCTGCCAGCCGCGAAGGCGCCCTGGATCACCGTATGCGTGCCGCTGGGGCTCTCGGTCGTCAGGTAGCCCTCGATCGTCACCGGCGCCTGCAGCTGCCCATTGATAAACTGATGAACCTCGTCGCCGAAGCCGGTCACATCGAACTGGTCATACTGCTGTCCCAGGTCAATGCTGCGGATATCGCCGTCCGCGAACTGGCGGAGCGTCCCGCCGCTGTCGTCCATCTTCACGATGACATGATCGCCTGATAGTGCCATTTGCTTTTCTCCTTCTGTCTGTGTCGTTGGTTTTCGTGCTACTTGCGAATCAGTGATACTGCGATGCGGATCCGATCACTCGCGCCCGGTCCCGCCTCCGCCCGCCAACGGGCATAGCGGGGAATCCGCCCCTCGATCGTGACTTGCTCCGAGCCCAGCGCCCGGCCATCCAGCGTGAATGCCGCCAAGGTCCTTTCTTCGCCGGTGAAGGCGCCGCCCCCCGAACCTTGAATCGTGATGCTGTACGCATCGCTCGCGGCCGCCCCCAGCACATGCAAGCAAGCCAAGCCGCCCCTTATGCTGGCGCCGTCATTGTCCACCGCGCTGCCAGAAGCCGACCCGGTCACACTCACCGGCTGCGTCAGCGCGATGCCCCAGCCGCCGTCTTCGCCGCGATTGGCAAAGCGGGCTCGGAAGGGGATCATCCGGTTGACCTGGGGCAGCGCGCCATAACGCCCCTGCCGCGCCAGCAGACTGAAGACCGGGTCGCCGGCGGCCGGCGCCGCGTTCTGGCCCAGGTAGAGCGAGAACAAGCCGTCGGCAGCCGCCCCCCGCAGTACCGGATGCGAGCGCCCCTCGGCGCTATTCATGAAGCCGGTGTGCTGCAGCGCCATCGTCCGCTGCCCCGGACTGAACTTGTGCACCGCGTCGCCGAAGGCGGTGATATCGAAGAGGTCGCGCCCCTCATTGATGCTGATCCGATTGCTGTCGCCGGTGAGCTCGTAGCCATCCACCAGCACCTGTACATGATCGCCTGCAAGTTTCGCCATCATCCCCTCCTAAATGTGCTGATAACGGTTGACATAACCGTGCAGGACGATGACATCGGCCGTCGCGGCGAAGGCGCGCGCAATTGCTCCGTTTTGCAGGACGTGGCCCGGGATCACCTCGGTGAAGCCGCTCTCTGCTGGTATCGTGACCTCGATGTGATCATCCGGGCTGTCCGTCCCGCCCCATTCCACCGTCAGCTTGACGTCCGAACCCGATGTGTTGACCGCCTGGATGAAGACCTCATCCCATTCATTGGCGGCGATGCTGCTCAGCGCCGTGTGGATCAAGGTGCCGGGGCTGCTGCTCGCCGCCACCACAATGCCGCGCCCATCGTTGCTGCCGCTCAGCTTGCGCTTCTGGTAATCGCGGTAATCGCGCATCTCATTGGGCATATCGCTCCTCCTTTCTCTTTTGCGAGCGCGGGGCGCCGCTAAATCTCCCGCACCCAGAATTGGGCGCCGGCATAGAGTCGTACCCCTTCCCAATTCCTCCACTGGAGTTTGAAAGTATGGGTCCCGGCGCTCAAGTTCTGGATCAAGTGAGTAAAACTCTCCTTATTGCGATGACTGGGAACCGAGGTATGCATAATGCCATCAACACCACCTTGTCGAGTTCCGCCGACGTCAATATCAAAACAGTTCCCTGTACCACGGTCACCCCGGGTGAGTCTTAGCACACCATCAAAATGAACGATTACATCTCCACCAGTTGTTGTGATCGTCAAGCTCAAGTTTGTGCTGTCGACATCGAGAAAGTCACCGTTCGTGTCCGCAGTAATGTCTTCCGTCGTGGTGTATACCGCGCTCGCCGGCTGTTTCAATGTCGCCAAGTTCTCACCAATCTTGTTCATATCGCTGGCCGCAACCAGCTCGCCTGTCTCCCAGTCGGTCTTGGGTGTTGTCCAAGCCATGCTTTCTCCTCCTTCTTTCGACTTTTGTCGCACTCTCTCGTATAATGGACTTGCCCTGCTTTACATCAAGCAGGTCTGTGAATGCGCCGTGTGGACTTCGCCCTGTCACAAGCCGGTCCGCACGGCGCCCCGCTTCGATCGCATCCTCTGAATCCGCCATCGCTTATCCTCAGTTAGTCCAGTCCTTTCCCTCTCAGATTTCACAATTCTTCCGCAGAATAGCTCGTGTGTTCTATGTCGTCGCGACTATTTGGTCGCGCATTGGAAATTTATCCAAAAGTCTTTCACCGGTCTTACCGTTCTGGTCACAATCCCCACCGCTTCTTTGTGAATACTCTGACGAGCCATTTGATCGGGAAGATTGCGCTGCGCCCTGTCCGAGTCTCCGATTTAGGCAGTTGCAACCCGACAAGACAAGTTGGGGCCATGAAGAAACTGAGCGCCGCTGACATGCTCCTGCCGCGCCTAGGCGGAATGACGTTTCAACCGAATCGCTTGCTTTTGAGGGTTCTGTCAATTCGAACGCGTATTGATTTACGAGAAGGTAATCCGCTGGATGCGCTGATCACCGAGACCCACTATAGAGCCTATCTGGTTGCGAACCTGGCTTTGGCCGAACAACCCGACATCGCAACCAAAGTGCCATTGCTCGTTAGTTCATAAGGATGCTCATATAGATTCGTTTGTAGCTTGAAACAGACCGACGTTCTGTCCGTTCGTCGGGACGCCATTCTTGGTCCAATCAGCGCCCGCGTCGCACCGTCGTTGGGTGTTATGAAGAGCCATTGTAGTACTCTCAACACTCTCAAGAAAGCAGAGTTGGGAATACATTCAGATTATCCGTTAGGGAAAAACCATAAACAATCGACGCTAGTACGACTTCGTGATATTAGTGCTAATCCTATTGACCGGGGCAGTGGCGGTGCAGGACACATTCACGACCGCCTATGCATATCTCACCCAGGATTTTGATGTCTTAGATCCACAAGTCACCAATACGACGTTCAGCTACCAAGTGGCGATCACTTTCTACGATCGTCCGGTCGCTATGGATGATGACGGCAACGTGATTCAGTCGTTGGCGACAAGTTGGGAAAGCAGCGGCGCGGACGCGCTCACGCTCACGCTAAATGCCGATGCGGTTTGTACAGACGACACGTCGCTGAACGCCGAAGCCGTCGCCAACTCACTTGCGCGCATGGGCGCCAATGACACCGGCGCGCCCTTCGTTTACCGTACGCTGGGCGGCGCCGCTGGCGCTACAGAATAGCGCAATTCGGTCTCCCACGATAACGATGCCGGCAGCGTAACCATCACCATGCACGAACCATTTGGCGCTCTGCTGGTCGGTTTAGCCATGCCTTGGGCATCCATCATTTACCCCGCAGGGATCGACAATCCCGACTTGTTGATTGAAGGACCGCAAGGCAGCGGGCCCTACGCATTGGTGGAATCGGTTCGCAGCGATCGCTACGTGGCGCAGGCTCGTCCGGAATACACCTGCGGCGCGCGCGGATCCACGACAGCCGATAAGGGCTTTCCGCAGACCTTGGTTTATCAGGTTGTGGACAATAAAACGACAGCCGCAAACTTGTTCCTCGCTGGCGAGCGCAACATCGTCACCATTTCCGGCGCCGATTTCGACCGTGTTGCCGCGGCCGCAACCTTCGCCGCGAATGGCTACAGCTTTGGCGCGGTATGGTTGCACGTCAACATAGATGAAGGCTTGATCGGCGCCGATCCCGCCATTCGCCAGATTGTTTACAAAGCCGTCTCGCGCGAAGAATATCTGGATGTCGGCTTCGGCGGACGCGGACTCTTCACCAACACCTTTGTCTCGCCACAGGCGGTCTGCTTTGACGCAGGCCTTGATGCGGAATACGACGAAGCTGTCGGTGTCGATCCCGAGGCTGCGCGGCAGATCCTGGCCGATGCCGGCTACGCGGCCGGTGTTGATGGCATGCTGGCCGATGCCGATGGCAACCCGGTCGTGCTGCGCCTGGTGGACTACGGCTATGCAGGATCGGAAGGGTCCGAGTTGCTGATCTTGTCACTGGAAGTTGTCGGATTCACCGTCGGTCCGATCATAGTTGAATTCGGCGGCTACCTTGAGCGGCTGGTTCTCACAGGTGAATGGGATGTCGCGATCTTGCCCGTTAATCCCCCCGTTCCGCCGCCGAGCGCGTTGGTCGGTTATTTCAGTGGCGGCGGCGCAATCAATACGGCGTCGACGGCAAACGCGACCCTTGATGCCGAGTTCGCGCTGGCCAATGTCACTGCGGGTGAGGAGAGCTGCATGCACTGGAGCAATGCGATGCGTGCGCTGCTGGAAGACTTCGACTTCAAGCCGCTGTTTTCGCCTGAGCGGACCGACTTCGGGCAAGGCGTAGAATTCACACTCTTCAACGACTACACGGGCACTTGGGATCCCATCACCACGAGGATCGTCGGTGAAAAAGCCTACCGCCAAATGACGTCGTCACAGATGACGCTGCGCAACGAATCACATTCAGGCACTCTAGCTCGGCTGACCAGCCGGCTGGGTCCCTGTCCGCGCTTCCTGCTCAAGCGGCTGGCGAGCTTATTCGTCGTTCTGGCAATACTGCTGGTGCTGACCTTTCTTCTCACGTACCTGGCGCCGGGCGATCCCGCCGTGCACAAAGCCGGTATCGACGCCAGCGCCGAGAATATTGAATTGGAGCGCAAAGCCCTGGGCTTGGATCAACCCGCGCACATTCAATTCGTCCGTTGCATCGAGTGCGTGGCGCGCCTCGACTTCAGCACGTCATTCATTACCAAGCAGTCGGTTACCGAGATTCTGCAGCAGCGTTTTCCGCGCACATTCCGGCTGGCGGGCGCCGGCTTGTTAATCGTGATGACGGTCCGTGTGCCGCTGGGCATCCTCGTTGGCGACTTGATCCGCGAAGGACGCAACCGTCGTCTGGAAGTCATCGTCACGTCATTGACCGGCACGACCAGCGCCATGCCCGAATTCCTGACCGCGACCTTCCTGGCATTCATATTCGCTGTGACCTAGAACTGGCTACCGATCGGCACGACTCAAGAATCCACCGCCATCATTCTGCCGGCGATCTCAGTGAGTTTGTGCCCGGTCGCCTCCTTGGCGCGCGTCGTCCGGCTGGAAATGCTCAACGTCTTCGCGCAAGATTATATCCGTACGGCGCGCAGCAAACGATTACCCGCGAATCTATTCTTCATGCGTCACTTGTTGCCTAAGGTCTTAACCGCGGTGCTGACCATCGGTGGTGTGGTCTCCGCCGGATTGCTTGGCGGCACGGTCATCGTGGAAAATGTCTTCGCCTGGCCCGATCAGGGGCAACGCGTGGTGGATGGCGTATTCAATCTGGATTACCCCGTCATTCAAGGCATCGTATTATATTTCGGCGTGATCGTCGTCTTGATCAAGACCGCAGTCAATATCCTGTTGGCTTGGGTTGATCCGCGGACGCTGGTGTTGAGTGAGTAAACCTGTGAGCCAGGCGCCAGCATATTCTGGTGTGCAGGCGCGCTCCTACCTGGCATTTTGGCGGACTCCGTTCTTTTGCGCCATTTTGAGCTCGCCAAGCGGATTTCTGGCTTTGTGTTTGAGCGGCATTCTCCTCGTCACGGCTTTGCTGGCGCCGCTCGCCTAGACCAAAGAAGAAGTTTATCAACGCAATGTTAGGCGTCGCCTCGAAGGCCCCTCGGCCGATCATATTTTGGGCACGGACAATCTCGGCCGCGATATCCTCAAGCGCACTCTATATGCGACGCCGCTAACGTTGCAGTTGGCGGTAAGCGCGGCGGGCATGGCCATTGTAATCGGCTTCACTGCGGGCCCGGTGACCGCCTATCTCCCGGGTCGATTGCGCAACTCGGGTGTGCGCTCAATCGAAGTCATGCTGGCCTTTCCGGGCATATTGATCGCGAGTATGCTCGTCGCTGTTGTCTGGACCAGCGCGCAAGGCGCCGTCCTAGCGATTGGCATCGCCTTTTCACCCAGCCTGGCGCGCGTCGCTTTTACCCTGGCATCGGGCGTGGCTGGTCTCGATTATATTTCCAGCGCGCGTGTACTGGATCTGTCCAGCCGCCGAATCGTTTTTCCGACACATAATCCCAAATATCGCCGAGACCTTGATCATCGTCTCCTTTTACGCGATAGCAGCCGTTTTGGTCGCTGTATCGTCGCTAAGTTTCCAAGGTCTAGGCGTTCAAGGCTCGTAATTCGACTGGGGTCGCCAGATCACAGAAGGCGTGTTGTGTCTGAATCAAGTACCGTTGTTGGCTTTGGCGCCGGCGACTGCCATCGGCATTACCGGTTTGGCCCTCGGTCATTTGGGTGAGGCGCTCGCCCGCGGCCTCAATCCCGTGCTCTGGACCCAGACTGCTTCCGTTCAATCGCGTACTTGGCTGCAGCGATAATTCTCATCCGAATATATGCTGCTTTCCGGCTCGACCTTATTGCTTATCGCATTTTATTGCTTGCCTTGGTCCAGCCCAGATGCTTCGGATCCCAACCGGACCTCGCTTACAGGCGCAACGATCCCGGCTGGCGGCGCCAATCTCAATGAGATTGCTATGGGCTTGCAGCTTACGATGCTTTTGCTGCGTACTGGCGCCTGGGTCGCACTGCTGCTTGGATTCTTCTTGTACTTCTTTTTGCGCTACCGTCGTATCTGCGCATATCTTGGGCTGATGTGTGACCTTGGCGCCGGCTGTTACTTTCTCTCTTTCCCGCTCGCCTTTTCCGCCAACCTGGGAACGGCGCTGGCTTCCGCGCAGGGGGGATTCTGTCTTGGTCTGCTCGCCACAATCTTGCTCATCCTGCAGGTCATTTCGCACAAGTCTACGGACACGCGCGGCAATGACGATGCCGTTCTATCAACCAGCCAATCAAGCGCTGTGGAGGCAGCCATTTCCCTGCCACAGCCTTTGCTCCAGGTGCGCGGATTAACCGTGCGCTTTGTCCTCGAATCCGGAACCATCGTGCCGGTCAATGATATCAATGTGGATTTGGATGAAGGCGAAATCGTAGGTGTTGTCGGCGAATCCGGTTCCGGTAAAAGCTTGACGGCTCTGGCCATTGCGCAACTCGTGCCACATCCGGGCGTTTTGACCGCGCAACACGTCCGCTTGCGTGGCGAAGACATCACCACCATGCCAGCGGGACAGCTTCGTTATTTTCTTGGTTCGGAAATGGCGATGATCTTCCAGGACCCAATGTCTTCGCTCAATCCTGCTCTAAAGATCGGCACACAGTTAACGGAAGCGACCCGCGTCCATCGGGGAGTCAGCGGCAAGGATTTGCACAGGCTGGCGCTGGAACGGATGGCGGATGTGCATATGTCCGCTGCGGAAACACGCCTAAGACAGTATCCTCACGAGTTTTCCGGCGGCATGCGCCAGCGCGCCATGATCGCCATGGGCGTGATGACCTCGCCCAGCCTGATGATCGCAGACGAACCCACCACTGCTCTTGATGTCAGCATCCAGGCACAGATCATTGATGTCTTGCGCGAAATCAATCAGGAGCAAGGTACAACCATCATGCGTATGTCGCCAATTGTACGACACTTTATTGTCACCAGAGTTCAGTCAATGAACTTGCAGGCTTATGTCTGGTCTTGGACATTCAGGAAACCACAATCGCTATCGCTAGAGTGTTCTGAAACGGGTGGTAAAGTACTGCTATGCCGCCGCTCTCATCTTGGCGAGTTGCGATCTGATGTAATACGCAACGGAATAGTTACGGGACAATGGTGATCAGAAGGCGCAGTCTGTGAGTCAACTAAGTCAGCGGGTTTAGTGTGCGCGGGGATAAGGCTGTCGCAAATTTTCATGCGGTGGTTTCGGTGCTCAACTGGACAGAGGCAGACGCGACGCAGTTTCTCAGCGCAGTTTGCGAGAGTCATCCGGATTTGTTCGGCCATGTGCGCGAGTTCGACGCGCCCTTTATCTTCAAGCCGACGGGCATCGCGCCCAAGGGTGTAAAGAGTATCCGATTCATGTGGACGCGTGAACTGATCGCGCCCGTACCGCGCAAGCAACTTGAAGAAGATTTCGCGTCACGGCCCCACTCGGTGTTGTCGCTTCTGCGCGAACACGCGTGAAAATCGGAGTGATAGTGGCGGTGCGATAATTCGGCGAAGCAGCGAAGCTCAGATGGCATATGCAGACAAATGGATGTTGGGGGCGGTATGACGACAGCGCAGGGTGTCCAAGTCGTCAACGTTAGTGGATTCAAGGTGCGCGGGAACAAGGTTGGCGCGTTTTTTGACCTGGTGGTCGCGCAGCTCAACTGGAGTGAGGCACTAGCCCTTCTGTTTGAGGATAGGCTGAAGGAACGCTATCCGGATCTGAATCCATACCGGCAAACATTCGAACAGTTTGATTCCGGCGGCCCAGTGATAGCGCCGGCAACTGTGGCGCGTCTATCAATCAGGCAATTGTAGCGCGCGCAAAGCATCGCCTTCGCCATACAACAACATACATCGATTTGACATGGTCCACATATCTGCGGTAGAGTGGTACATACCAGTATACTCCAGTCTCAACCGCTTATGATGACGTCAATCACAATCGATAAGAACGGCTCAACACCTTTGCATATCGGCGTTCGGACCGCCCTGGCTGAGGCCATTCAACGCGGCGATTTCAAAGCAGGCGAAAAGCTTCCATCAGAACGCGAACTGCAGAACCAGTTAGGCATCAGCCGGGCTACCATCCGTCAGGCGCTCAATGACCTGGCGAGTTCCGGCATGATCTATACCAGAAGCGGCAAGGGCACCTACGTTGCTCAACTCAGGATCGCGACATCACTCATCCCGCGGACATCCTTCTCGGAGCACATGAGAAGTCTCGGTCATGTCCCGTCAACCCGTCTGCTCGAGATGGCTGTCGAACCCGCTTTCGGTTTGGTTGCCGATTACCTGCAAATCCCGCAAGGAGCGCAGATTATCCGTATCAAGCGCTTGCGTCTGGCGGACAATATACCCCTCGGCATTCAAAAATCGCACCTGCCTTATGATCTCTGTTATGAATTGCTGAAAAAAGATTTCAACCACGCCTCAATCTTCGACAGCCTGGTCGAACTGGGGCTCATCCCCCACAGCGCTTCCCAGGTCTTCAAAGCCAGCTTGCCAACCGAGGAAGAACAAAAGTTGCTTGCGCTACAGGCGGGGGATCCAGTGATGCGCATCGACTGGTCAACCTTTCTGGATAGTGGAAAGCCAATCGAAGCGGCCCAGCAAACCTACCGAGGCGACGAATACCGGATCGAAACATCCGGCAGAGTCTGAAGCGACGCGAGGGTTCAGATGAGAGAATGCATGGTCGACAAAATACGCGGATGCCTGCTCGGTCTGGCAGCCGGCGACGCGATGGGCATGGTCGGGCTCAGTTCCTATCAGCGGACCGTTGAAATCTACGGCGCCGAGTTGACTACCTTCATAACGCCGACAGATGACCCGGCGATTGACCCGGTCCACTATTTGCTGCCGAGGGGCACGGTAACGGACGATACTTTCGGCGCGCTGGCAATTGTTGACGCCATCGTCGAAAGAGGCGAAATTTCCCTCGACACCTTCGTCGAAAGCAATATCAACTGGGTGACGTACGCCGACGCCCTCAGTTACGAGTTGGGCCGGAATCGCGGCCTGGCCGGCCCCTCGACCAGCGCGGCGATTGCCAAACTGCGCAGCGGTGTTTCGCCCTATGAAACGGGCAAGCACGGCGTGACCAATGGCAGCGCGGCTCGGGTTCCACCAGTGGGTTTTCTCTTTCCCGGCGACCTGGAATCCACCGTAGATGCCGCCGAGTTGAGTTGCATCCCGACTCACAACACGAATGTCGCCATTTCGGCGACCGCGGCTGTGGCATGCGCCATCTCCGTCATCGCCGCTGGCGAAACCGACATCGCGGCCATCATCGAGGCCGCCAAACAGGGCGCGGAAATGGGCAAGGCCAGAGGGCATATCGTCTACAGTCCGTCGGTCGCCAAGAGGATTGACCTGGCTGTACAGTTGGCGTCTTCAGGGAAAGACAGACGCCAGGCCAGCCAGGATATCTACGATCTCATCGGCTCCGACCTGGCCGCCTATGAGGTGGTTCCGGCCTCTTTCGGCGCCTTCGCGCTGGGAAAGGGCGACCCGGTCGATACCATCTTAACCGCCATCAACATTTGCGGCGACTCGGATACCTTGGGCGCCATTGCCGGCGCGCTGGTGGGCGCCCTGCGCGGATTCAAAGCCTTCCCAGCTGAATATGATGAGACGGTAGAAGAGGCGAACAACCTAAATTTGGCGGATAAAGCGGCGCGCTTTTACGACGCCATCCAGTTGAATCCACCGCTCGTGAAATGATCGAGGCTCGGCCAGATGGATTGCGGACCGAAGTCTGGAAAGATTGACCTCCTGGTCATTGGCGGCTTGCTTGTGATCGACCACATCGCTGTCTTGCCCGAGTTGCCAGCGCCGGGAGAAACTGCCCTGTTCCCGGGCTTGACCGCGGCGCTGGATGAAAAGTACTTCGGCGGCAACAACGTGAATCTGGCGGCGGCAGCGGCGGCCCTGGGTCTGCGTGTCGGCTTGATCGGCTTCACCGGCGCGGATTTCCAGAGCAGTGGCTACCGCGACTACCTTGACCGGATCGGCATAGGAGACCGCTGGCTGCAAGTCCTGGATGGGCAGTCTATCGCCCACTGCTATTCGTTCTTTGACGAGGGCGGCGCCAGCCTCACATTCATGGATTATCCTGCTGCCGCTGCTGGACTTGACTTGGCAGTCCCCAAGGCAGTTATCGAGAGCGCCCGACAGATCGTGATCATCGGCGGTCGCCGAGATGACCTTTCCGCCAGCAAAGTGCTTGAGTTTGCCGCGACCGCTCACAAGGCCCGGGTGCCGGTGGCCTTGGCTTGGGCGGGCGACAAGTCCAGCTTCGAGCCTAGATATTTCGATCTCGCCGATACACTCCTGTGCAACCATCTCGAGATCGAGGTGATCCTCAAGTGCATGGGCCTGCGCGGCGCGGACGCGATCACGAAGTTAGCGCCCAAGCGCATTTACGTCACCCGGGGCGCAGCCGGCAGCGCGGTCTATGACGAGGGAAAAAAATCAGATATCCCGGTGGCTCAGCCCCGCCGGGCGGTCGATCCAACCGGAGCCGGTGACGCTTACGCCGGCGGTGTGCTGGCGGGACTGGCTTGGGGCAAACCAGCCGAAACCTGCGGCCGGATCGGCGCTGTCGTAGCCAGTTTTGTGGTGGAGAAGCGAGGCTGCCAGGCGAACCTGCCATCACGCAAGCAACTCGAGGCGCGTTATCTGACTACGTATGGAGAAGTTCTGAATGCCGGCTCGGACAATGAATGAACCGATGCCATCGGAGGCGACTAGATGAAATTGATAGAGAACGCGCTGGTTGTGACGATGGACCCGGCGCACAAGATCTATGACCGGGGCGACATTGTCATCGACGATGGCCGGATCGCCTATGTCGGGCCAGCAGGCAGAGCGCCGTATGCGCGGGCGGGCTACAGCGAGATCGTCGACGCGTCGAGCCAGATTGTCATGCCGGGCCTGATTAACTCGCACAGCCACTCTCAGTCAGCCTTCACCAAGCTGGCCGGCAGCGGCGACCGCACCAACGTGATCACCGCGCTCTGGTATGGCTTCGCCCATGGTTTGAATCGCTCCCTGCGCGACATTCATGTCGGCACGCTGCTGCACGCCATCCAATTGCTGAAGTCCGGCTGCACCTGCGTGATTGATCAGTTTCGCTTTTACGGGCTGCCGGAGAGCGACGAAATTGAGCAAGCTGCAACGGCCTATCAGAAGTCCGGCATGCGCGCGCTGGTGGCCTTCGATATGAGAGACCGGCCCAATACCACGCTCTTGCCCAAAGAAGTGAAAGATATTCCCCAGTCGGCGCTCGACATGATGCAGGCGCGCGAAATGACTTTTGACGATCAGGTCGCTCTCTATCGCGCAGCCGCGGGCCAGTGGAACGCTGACGCTGCTGGCCTGGTCAAAGTCATACCGACAACCGGCTCGCCTTTAGGCTGCAGCGACAAATTGCTGATGACAATCATCGAGCTGGCTGAGGAATACGATACCGCCACCACCAGCCATATCCTGGAACACCCGAAAGACAGGCGGTCAGCTGCCGCCATGTGGGATAAACCGCTGCTGGAGCACCTCGCGGACGTCGGCTATTTGAGCGAGCGTCTGTGCATCGCGCATGCCATCTGGGTGGAAGAAGATGAGATCGAGCTGCTGGCGCGGCACGGTGCATCGGTGGCGCATAATCCGGAGTTGAACCTGCGCCTCGGCGGCGGGCGCGCATTGATCCGCAGCATGATGAACGCCGGCGTAAACCTGTCATTAGGCGCAGATAGCGCTACCAGCCAGAACATCTTTGAAGTGATGAAGATCACCGGCTTGATTCACCGCCTGGGAAAACCCAACCCGTCTGATTGGATCTACGCCGATGAGCTGATCCGCATGGCGACGATCGACGGGGCGCGCTCTCTGCGCCTGGCTGACAAGGTCGGCTCGCTGGAACCGGGCAAAGACGCCGACCTGCTGTTTCTGAACCTGAACTCGCCCTGGCTGACGCCGCTGAATGACCTGCCCTCGCGCCTGGTTTACTTCGAAAACGGCGCCGGTATCGACCGCGTGATGGTGAAAGGCGAAGTCGTAATGGAAAACGGCGAGATTCTGACCTTTGATGAACGCAGCGTGGTCGAAGAGGCGCGAGAGCTCGGCGCCGCTCTCTACGAACGCAATCAAGATTTCTATCGCCTGGCGAGCCAGATGAGCGAGATTCTGAAGCCGGAGATCCAGGCTCTGGAAGCCGAGGCCTACGAAAGGAGGAAGATTTGACAATCGATCGGTATTCCGCCCTTGAGGGCACATATTTCGCCAGAATTTGCATCTCATAAAGGAGCTTGAAATGAATAACTTAGTCTTTAGACCGATGGCACTCTTGCTGTTATTGAGCCTGGTCCTGTTCACCGGATCCTCGTTAGCGCAGGAATCCAGCGAACCAGTAACCATTACCGTGACCCAATGGCACACCATGGAGGCGCAGTTTGAAGCGCCTTTCATGGAGATTGTCGCGGCATTCGAAGCGGAAAACCCCGATATCAAGGTCGATGTCGTCGGGATTCCCTGGTCGGATACCACGCCGCAGCTAACGGTCCGCACAGGCGCCGGGACGCCGCCCGACGTCGCGCTGGTGAATAGCGGCGATCCAGCCATCTTTGCCGCCATGGGCGCCCTGATCCCGATCGACGAGGTCGTCTCGGCCGAGACGCTGGAACGGATGCAGTGGGCCAAAGGCGCGCTCATCGACGCCCCGTCCTACCTGGGCACGCAGTATGGCTTCACCTGGTACGTCTTCACCTTCCCGATGCAATACAACAAGAATGTCATGGCGGCCGCCGGGCTTGACCCCGAGAGCCCGCCGGCAACCTGGGACGAACTCCTGGATGCCATCATCCAGGTCGGCAATGAAGGCGACGGCGCGATTGGCTTGGGCGGCAACTTCACCCAGGGGTCGTGGGGAGGCAAGTTTTACGCCGCCTTCTTGTGGGCGCATGGCGCTGATGTCCTCGATGTTGAAGGCAATGTCATCTTTGACAGCCCCGAAGCGGTCGCTGCCCTGCAGGAACTGGTCGATGTCTACCTGGCAAGCCCGAACGCCATCGGCTTCGGCACGGGCAACTATGAAGCCAGGCTGGGGTTCGCCACCAACCAGGTGGCATTCATGCGTGAAGCCGGCTGGATACGCACCATCGCCAGGGATCTCAGCGGCGAAGGCGACGCTTTCGATGACGACTGGGGTGTGGCGGCCTGGCCCGCCGGCCATACCTACACCGGCGGTCATGTCTGGGTCGTCTTCCAGCAGAGCGAGCATAAAGAAGCGGCCGGCAAGTTCATCGAATTTGTCGTCACCAATCGGGAGATGCAGGAGCTCTGGTCGGGAGTCTTTGGCTCGATTCCGCCAATACAAGATTTCCACGATTTCGCCATGTATGACGACCCCTTCTTTGACGAATTCCTCGTCGGTCTAGGAACCGGCAGAAGCGACGCCCCACACCCGCAAGCTGACTTGGTCGCCACCTACCTTTCGATCGCCTTCACCGAGGCCCTGTCCGGCGCCGCCTCGCCGGAGGATGCCCTGAAGCGGGCGGCCAATAACGCTCGCATCGCGCTGGGACAGCCGATGCAATAAGCCCGAGCTGTCGATCGCCAATGAGGGCGGGGAATGAGACCCCGCCCTCCCGTTCTGCAAAATCAGCCGCTCGGCTGTCGCGCATCGCGGTCGGACAAATAGAGAGCCATGACCGTCAAACTAAAAGCCTTCCTGGCGCGGGGTCCTGTCTTTGGGCTATTGCTCTGCTCGCCCGCGCTGCTGCTGATGGCATTTGTCCTCATCTATCCGCTGCTTCGCTCGATATCGCTCAGCTTTCAACGGATGAACCTGGTCTACCCGGGTCTGAATGACCCTTTCGTCGGCTTGGAAAACTATATTCGCCTCTTCACACTGGAGCCGTACTTTGCCCAGATCCTGGCTACGACCGCACTATTTGTGATCGTCACTGTGCTCTGCGGTTTCAGTCTCGGTTTCATGCTGGCTTTGATCCTGCAAAGGGTTCGCCGAACACGCGTCATCCTGCAGGCCCTATTCTTGCTGCCCTATGTCTTGCCATCGGTCGCCTTGACCCTGCTCTGGATGTGGATGTTCAACCCGACTTTCGGCGTCGTCAATTATGTGCTGAAGGAGCTTCATCTCATTGACCAGTACAAGCGCTGGTTTGTCGATCCCAATTTAGCGCTTGTGCCGCTGATGGCGATCACCGTATGGAAGGGCGGCGCCTTCAATATGATCATCCTCTATGCCGGCTTGCAGAATATACCGGTCGAACTCTACGAAGCAGCAAGTATCGATGGCGGCAGCGCCCGGCAGAAGTTTCGTTATGTCACCCTGCCACAGATGCGCCCGGTGATCACCGTTCTGCTGCTTCTGTCATCGATGTACCTGATGCAGTTCTTCACCCCCATCTGGATTCTGACACGCGGCGGTCCCGGTTTTTCAACCACAACCTTGTCCATCTATATCTACCGGATCGCCTTCGAGCGTTATGACTTCGGTCTGGCATCGGCTCTGGGTACGCTGTGGTTCCTATTTCTGATGATCGTCACCTTCATCATCTTGCGGCTCAGCCGACGCCGGGATTAGCCTGGAGGCGCGTGAATCTTGCTCATGTACCCGCTGCGCGAACGGCTGAACTCAGCGCTATTCGCCTTGCTCATTGCCGCGCTGCTCGTTGTCATCTTGTTTCCCCTGTTCTGGATGATCAGCACCTCTTTCAAAGAGCAGCAATTCCTCAGCGCGCTTCCGCCCCAATGGATCCCGAATCCGATCACGCTGAAACATTATGACAACGCCATCTTCTATGAGATGGACTTCTTTGTTCTGCTAAAAAACAGCTTCATCGTCGCTGTGGGAACCAGCCTGCTGGCGATCTTCTGCGGCAGCCTGGCGGCTTACAGCTTCTCGCGATACATCATCGTGGGGAGTGAATACCTGCTGGTCTTCATGCTGGCTGGGCAGATGTTTCCCGCTGTCATGATGGTGGTGCCCTTCTTTGTGATCTTGCGGGACTTCCACCTGCTGGATACCTACCTGGGCCTGATCATAGCAACAACCAGCCAGGCCCTGCCCTTCGCCACCTATCTGCTGAAAGGTTTCTTCGACAGCCTGCCGTCCGATCTGGAGGAGGCGGCCATGATCGACGGCTGCAATCGGCTGAAGGCCTTTTACAAGATTGCTTTGCCGCTGGCGCTCCCTGGGCTAATCTCCACGGCGCTGATGTCATTCATTGTTGCTTGGGATGATTACGTCTTCGCACTGACGCTGATCACCAGCGATGCTCGCCGCACCTTGCCAGTCGCCATGGTTGGCAGTTTCGTGGGAGAGTTTGCTGTGAAGTGGGGCGAAATGATGTCGGTATCATTGCTGATGAGCCTGCCAGTCGTTATTCTCTTCGTTTTCCTGCAGAAATACCTTATCCAGGGGATTACCGCCGGCGCCATCAAGGGATAACGGTCGTTTCTCGGATCTGATCGCGAATCGGTACAGCCTAAGGCCGGGAATCCGTAAAACCTGGCTGGCGCATGCCACGCTGGCGTTTTGCCGGCGACCTACGTATGCAGGGGCCTTATTGCCGCCAATGGCTATCGTCTGGCTGATAGGCTAAGCCAAAACCAAACGGGTAAAGCGGGTTCTCCGAGTCGAAGGGCACATCCGCCCGCTGCTTGCGCACCGCGTCCATAGATGACGGCAGTTCAAAAGGCAGCTTGCCTTCCGGACGCGCCCGTCCAAAGATAATGTTCAGCACGGCTTCATCGCTGGCGCCGAACTCCACCAACAATCCTTTCGCCGCGGCGCTGATTTCTGGAATGACGGCGGGCCGGTCCATGCCTATCACAACGATCGTCGGAGTCGTGCCCAGCAATTTCAATATCGCCGCTTTTGCCTCGCCCTTGAAGTCGAGATCGCCATGGTGGAATTGGGCAGCGATTGGGTTTGGCGTTTCCGCCGGGTACCAAGGCGTATCCAGCCGTATGATAGCGAGGTCCGCATCGTCAGGCGCGGCAACCACCTCAGCATATTCAGCGGCAACCGACTCTGAAATATCTCGCACGTAGATCTTCGCGTCACTGCGCAAGGGCAAGACACCCTGGTCGTTTTTCAGCAGCACCATCGCACGGGATTGGCCAGCTAGCCCGGCCGCTCTCGCTTCCGCCGTGTCAAATAATGCCGCGGCGTAATCCGGATCGCAAAATGGATTATCAAACAGACCCAACTGGAATTTCATACGCATCAGTCTGCGCACCGACTGATCAATGCGCTCCTTGGACAGAGCACCTTGTCGAACCAGCTCAACCACGTATTGCGAGCAGCTCTCGCCCCCGAATTGATCGGCGCCCGCATCCAGCACCTTTTTCACCCGTTCGATCTCGCTGAGGTGTTCGACTCCCCAAGCCCTGGCTGGCCAAACAACGCCAGACCCGAGCATTTCCATATCGGTGATCAGACCCCAGTCGGTACAGATAACGCCATCATATTGGTAGCGTTCGCGCGCCAATCCCGTGATGATCTGCCGATTAAAGGACATTGCGACATTCTCATCGGTCTGGTCCATCGGTACGCCATAGTAAGGCATGATAGCCGCTGTGTTCACATCAAAGGCCGCTTCAAAAGGAATGAGGTGATAGTCGAAATTGTCCCCGGGATAGATCTGACCCTTATGCAGCGCGAAATGCGAATCCAGGCCTTCGTTTTGTGGGCCTCCGCCGGGGAAGTGCTTCGTCATGCAGGCGACGCTGTCTGGCCCCAAGGTTTCGCCCTGAAATGCCTGAATATAAGCCCTGGCCAATCGCGCGCTCAAGTACGCGTCTTCGCCAAAGGTGCCGCTTATGCGCGGCCAACGCGGTTCAGTCGCCAGATCAATTTGCGGATGCAAGGACATGCGGATGCCTACGGCGAGATACTCGCGTTTGACCACTTCAACGTATTCTCGTATGTACTCTTCACTGCCTATCGCCGCCAATCCCAAGGCACTGCAAAACTGCGTGAAGTCCGCCGGCTGAAGGTCAAAGATGTAGTTGCTGAAATGATTGCGGGGATCGGATGCGATGGTGAGCGGGATGCCCAGCCGCGTCTCCTCGGCAAATCGCTGGATATTGTTGGTCCAGAGCGCTGTCGCCTGGGAATTGGGTATCGCCCAAATATTGAAGTGGTTCATCCAATTCTCGATCATCATGCGCTTTGCAAACATCGGCGGAACATCAATCTCGTCAAAGTTGCCCTCGTCAATCGATCCGTTTTCACCCACGGCCGATCCCTGAATGAAAAGCGAGCCAGCTTTTTCCTCCAGGGTCATTTGCCGCAGCAGGTCTTCCACGCGCGCTTCCACCGGTTGACGCGGGTCTTCATAAATATCCAGTTTTCCATTCTTGTTGAGATCACGGTACAAAAGTCCGCTCTCTTCCTTTGCTAGCGTTGACTGTTGCTGCATGATTTGCTTGCCTTCATCAGCCATTGTCATTTCTCTGCCTCCTCTCTTTATCTTTCGATTGCTTGATTCATTAAGATTTCAAAGCACCGGCGATCACGCCTCGGATGAAAGCCCGTTGCGCCAGCAAGAAGATGATCAAGGGCGGGATCATCAGCAAGGTTGCGCCCGCGGCCTGCACCGTGATGTACTGGCCGTATCCGCCGGCGGAGTTTGCCAGGACGGCCGTCAGCGGACGGAGGCTCTGATCCGGGATAATGATCAGCGAGCGCAGAAGATCATTCCATACCCACAGGAAATCCAGTGTCGCCAGCGATGCCAGCGCGGATCCGGAAAGCGGCACGACCACAAGCAGCATAATGTCATGCGTCCTGGCGCCATCGATCTTGGCTGCCTCGATGAGTTCGCGCGGAATCTGGGCGAAGAAACTCCCCAGCAGAAAGACGCCAAAAGGCAGCGCCGACGACACGTGGCTCATCCAGATGCCGGGATAGGTGTTGACCAAGCCCACGCCCTTCAGGATGACGAGCGTCGGGTAAAGCGTGATTTCCGGTGGGACCACCAGCAGCGCGATCATGAAGGCATAGAGCGCCCGCCGATAGGGCAGATCGGTCCATATCAACGCGAAGGCGGCGGCGGCTGACGTGACGACGACAAGAGCCGTCGTCGGAAATGTTATAAGGACGCTGCTGACAAATCCCGAATAGATTTCACCGTAGGAAAGCGCCGTCCGGTAGTTATCCAATGTGAACACGGGGTTCGTGAATACGGTCCACCAGCCTTCACTGGTGGCGTTGGTATAGGGGCGGAATGAATTGACGACCAGCCCAATCACGGGAAGGCTCCAAAGGACAATGGCGCTGGTCAACACAACAGCAAAGATGATTTGCGGGGCATTCGTCAATCCATTCCGGTTTCCGCGGAAAGGAATTCCCCCGGTTTCAGGCATTATTTTCCTCGACTTCCGCCTCGCTGAATCGCCTGGCGATAGCGAATGCCGCAACGATAAGCACCGACAATATCACCACGATGGCGGCGCCGTACTGCGGGTTGATGGACACGAAGGTCTGCTCATAAAAAAGCAGGGCAAGCGTGCGACTCAATCCGGCCGGTCCGCCGCGGGTCATGACGAAGACCACGTCAAATACCTTCAATACTTGGACGAGCTGCGTGGTCACCAGGAAAGCCATCGGAATGCGGATGGAGGGCAGGGTGACATGCCAGAAGACGCGCCAGCCGCTGGCGCCATCGACGCGGGCGGCGTCAACGAGATCGACCGGGACGCCTTTCAGGGCGGCGGCGATGATCACCACGGATATGCCCGTTTGAGCCCATATCCAGGCAGCCATCAGGGAGCCGTTGACCGTAACTGGATCGCCTAACCAGGATTGTTTGCCGCCGGTCATGGCATTGAGCAAGCCAACATCCGGATTGGGCGCAAATACGAATAGCCAGATGATGCCGACGACAGTCCCCGATATGACCATGGGCAGGAAGAAAGCGCCGCGGATCAGCGACTGAAAGCGGGCACGATCTGCTGCCAGGGCGACGACGAGTCCAATCAGGATTACGGCTGGCACAGCCACAACGATCCACTGGATACTGTTGATCAAGGCGCCTTTGGGCGGGAATCGATTGGTCTTCAGGAATTTGCTGTCGCTAAAGAGGCGTTCATAGTTTTCCAGTCCGACATAGCCGGTCATGTGGAAGCCAGGCCCCTCCGCGACGCTCAAGCGCAGCGTATAGAAGACTGGCACAACCTGAAACAGCAAGACAAGCGCCAAGGCAGGGGCTACCAGCAATAGCCCCACCTTGGCTGATTCATTGCGAAGAAGGGATTTCTTCACAAGATTGATTCACATAGCGCGCTTGTGGTCAAGCCGAGTCACTGATCTAGCCGCTGGCGACCGCCTGCAGATCGTCCAGCACCGATTCGATGCTATCCGGATCAAGTATGGCAGCGCCAACCGCTTCTATCAGCGCGTTCACGACCTCGTTGGGCAGCGGCGAATTCACATCTGGCCCGATTGCTGATGTGGCTAAGAGCTCAGCAGTCCGAGCTGTTAGACCGCTATACAAGCTAGGATCAACATGCATATTTGCCACTGTATAACCGCTGGGCGCGAATAGCGCCTGGCCCTCGGCGCTCATCAGGAATGACATCAGACCCGTGGTCGCCTCGCTGTCATTGAACATGACGGCAACATCGGCGGAAGCGACGATCGCGCCCTCGCCTGCTTCATCGCCGGGGAAGGCGATGTAGTCGATCGTTTCGCCTTCAATGAGATCGGCGTTGATCGCGTTAATGGCGATGCCGCCTGCCCAACTGCCGGCGTTGACGAACTGCGCATCTGGGCTGGTGCCAAATACCAAGGCAATGCCGTCTACCAGACCTGTTCCCAGTGCGCCTACTGCGCCACCAGCCGCGTAGTCGTCTCCGTAGAAGGTGGTGATGCGACTGAATGCTTCGGCCACGCTGGCGTCATTCCAGGGAACATCGCCCGACATCAGTCCGTTCCACATATCCAACCCATGCGTCGACAAGTAGATGCTCGAAAAAAGGATCGTCAGCGTCCAAGAGGTCTGGCCCAGCCCGGCAGTGCAACTGTTGCCTTCGGCAGCTACAGCGTCACAATGTTCGGTGAAGGCGGCCCATGATGTAGGCGGCTCGCCCACGACTTCCGGATTGAACCAGAGCACCGTCTGAACGTTGGAACGAGTCGGAATGGCGTAGATCTCACCATCAATCGTAAATTGATCGATCCAACCGGCATCGAAGTTTTCCGTAATGGCGTCGCTCATGGAATTGAGTGAAACCAAGGCCCCTTGCGCAGCCAATTCTTTCAAGCCTTGGGCCACTGGCAATATCGCTAAGTCAGGTGGGGAACCAGCCGCGACTCTGGTGGTCAATGCCGCCAAGATTTGGTCGGTACCTTCGTATTCGATAGCTATGCCTGTGCTTTCGCGGAATCCGTCAAGCACCGCTTCAAAAGCATCCGCCTCCGAAGCGAGCCACGGCCCCATGACCTGCAAGGCGTCTGATTGGGCGGTGACGCTGGTCATGCCGAGCGGCAAAAGTAAAGCAATTGCGGCAAAGATAAAGAGTAGTCTAGTGTGTTTCATGATCGCTCTCCAATTTCTTCATAAGCTAGTTTTACGATACTAATTTGGACGGGGAGGCGATTGCGTATCCCTCACGTTTTCCTTTCTCCAACCGATGACAGATCAGATAGGCCCGTTATCCCGCGGGCGTCCATCGCAGATACAAACTATGAACTCATAATAAAGCCAGTCGCGGGCTGCTCATCACCTTGGCCGGGATTTCGCATTTGGACGGCTAAAACTGATCCTTTGCCGAAATCACCGCTTGACTTAAGGGCTCTTTGTGCGCTTGTGTGGATTTACTTCGTGGCTTTTGGAGTCCGTCCGTACCCTGCGCCTCCTGCATTTTCATTGTAGCGCACTTTAGCCGCTGACGCACAAGGTCGCTGCTCGCCTATGCCCCCGTATCTGTATATTGCCCGGCACAACATCACAGCCGTCATTGGGCGCGTTGCAAATGAAATGGCGCAGGGGGCCTTCGCCGTGAGTCAGCAGCGTGTATATGCGGGCGCCGCTGTCAGCGAGGATTTCATCATTGAAGCCGACGCCGGTGGTCAGGTCGCACTGGCCGTCCCAGGTCGAAGACAAGCACCTTCAGGCCCAATCTGGCGAGCGCGCCCGCTAGGTTAATGGTGATCGGCGTTTTGGCCGAGCCGACTTTCTGATTCAGAATTGCCACGGCTGTTGACATCGGCAACGAATCACTTGCGCATTCACTTGCAGTGTATGTATTTTCGATTCATTAAGAGGCGCAATTCACACAATGTTGCTGTTGCGAGCAGAGCGTGTCGCCCGCATCGCTGTCATTGTGCGTGTGGCTGAATGAATTGGCGCCCTGTCCGACATCATCGGGCGCTCCAGCAGCGAACAGAGTGGCCAGCTCCCGCAGATTCATCACGCGCCAGCGGTCGTCGCCGACAGCTTGTCGCGAACGTCGCGCCGGGCTTATGACTGTATATATCGCGCCATGCGCGAACGCGCCTTTCTCGGCCAGATCTTAGTCGCTCTGCGAGGTAAAAGTCATTGTCACATCCGGTCGTCTATCAAGTCCGAATAGATGTTGACAATATCGTTTCTTGAAAAGAGCGAAGTCAGCAATTGTCCATCTTTCTGGCTACGAGTTGCTTTCGATAGCCAGTTGCAGCTCTTGATGGTTCCGCGCATATGCTTCCAGAGATTGTCCCGAAGCGACGGCGTCCCATGCCTGCCGCAGGCTGGCCGCGCCGCCTTTTGGCCCAATCGGATGCGCAAACACCGCGCGTCCAGGGACGATTCCGAAATCAATAGTCTTCAGCCGCTCATACAGCATGGCTGTAGACGCCGCCCACTGGCTCCCCGCTGGGACAGGCAGAACCGGCTTGATATGCCCCCAGGGCTTCAGGCATTCCTGCACGCTCTGCAGTACCTCCTCATCCGGGGTCTTCATCCGAGCGCCAAATCCGGGGAAAATGATGACGTCAAATCCTGCCAATCGCTGCAATTTGGTCATCACCTTTGTGTGCACGCCAAAATAAGAAATGTGCGTAAGTGGAGCAATGAAATCAAAATGCGCTACCAAAGGCGCGCGCGTATGCTTGCGTAACATTCTGATGGCGCTTAATCCCGTTGTCATGCCATTGATCATCAGCGCATTTGCCCCGCGCTCAACCGCTACATCGTGCAAGCGAATCAACTGATCCACCTCATCGGTGATATTTGCCAAGTAGACTTTCTTTTCACCCGTGATTTCTTCTGCCTTCAAGCGCGCCTTTCCCGCTTTCTCTGCTCTTTCCCGTAGCGGCGACCAGGGCACATCGCTTAGCATCTCATCGTCTTTGGCGATATCGAGGCCGCCCAACCAGCTCTGAAAGGCAAGCTCAGCAAAATCATCCGGTGATAGCCCGATGTTGGGCTTAACCACGCCAAAGAATATCGGGCGGTCATAGACTTCCAACATGTCGCGCAAGCCTTGAATGCCAAATTTAGGACCCTCAAAGTGCTGTAAGAAACTCGCTGGGAACTCAATGTCCATCAGCTTGATCGCGGCAATGCCAGGCGAGTAAAAGGCGCCTTCACCGAGAGCCGCCGTCAAGATATTTGGGATTCTGGGGCCGAAATTGCCATGCGGGTGCGCGATGCTCACCCGACACTGGTATGTCTTGGCAGCCTCAATTGACGGTAGCGGATAGCTTGGCCGATCTAAATTGCCAGTGACCTCCAAATCAATCACTTTGGCGCCAAATTGGTCACGCAGATCTTCATCAACGCCGACCCGTCTCCATTGCGCGGTGGACTGTTCCTGACAGAGATGTGCTGCCGCCTCTTCTGGGTCTATGACCGACTCGAAGTAATAGTCAAGAACGATGTAGTCTTCCACATTTAGACTTGCCCGATCGGCAAAGAATCCTGTGTCGCTGTGCGCTTCGCCTTCGTTTCCAGTATTGCCGCCTCTGTCGGAGCCAGATAACGCAATGTCGGTGTCAGGATTGCGTGCTCTTGCGTGTGTTTGGTATTTGGCGTCAATCTCGACCATTCGCTGGACTTTGGGGCCGGAGCGACTGCTCGGATCAAACTCCGACTCCATCCAGACTTTGGTGACGGCCTTGGCTAATTCGGGGCCGATCACGCGTGAGCCCATCGTCAAAACCTGAGCGTTATTGCTCTTGCGAGCGCGCTCAGCCGAGTAGGTGTCGTGGCAAGTGGCGGCCCGGATGCCCGGGACTTTGGAAGCGGTCATGGCCATGCCCAAGCCCGTGCCGCACATAAGGATGCCACGGTCAAAGTCTTCTTCGGCCACCGCCCGCGCCACCCGCTCGGCTACATCCGGGTAGTATTCCGTATCATCGGCATTGGGCACGCCAAAATCGATCACTTCAATGTCGGCATATTCTTGCATCAGCAGTTCAGCTATCACCGCCTTCAGCGGAAAGCCGGCGTCATCACACCCAATAGCAACTTTCATGATTGTTCTCCTCGCGCTCAGATAGCAGCGGACGTGCCGGCTGAAAGGGATTCTGCAACTGGCGAAAACTCCAAGCTTGAGCCATTCAACTTGACACCGACACCCAAAGCCGATATGCTTTTGCACATACGAGCATAGCATACTCACAAGTGCAAAATCAACGTGACCTTGTCAGTTGCAGCTAGCGACAAGGTATCAATGATATCTGGCTGTGCTATGCGCGTTCGAGGCAGTTTTGAGCGCATGTTCTGGCAAGTTCAAGGGCTGAGGCGGGCTTTTAATGAAGTCATGCATAAATGGGGCGACGACTATGCCCTATTCTTTGGAAGAGGATGTAGCCGCAGCTGCACAGGCGGGATTCGAAGGTTTGGAAATCTGGTGGGATAAACTCGCCATTTATCTCGAGAAGCAGTCTATCGACGACTTGAAACAACTGCTTGGGAGCAGCAGTCTGATTCCCGTGAGCATCTGCCCACTCAGAATTTGGCCCTTTCGTGACAGTGCGCCGGCGCGCCAGGAGTTTCGTGACGCGGTTCGAATTGCCCCTCAGATCGGCTGCGATCTGCTCGCTGTCTGTCCTGACTTTCAGCCAGCGCGCTTGACCCGAGAGGAAGCGCTCGCTATCCACGCGCGGGAACTGTCGGACATGGCTGCGCTCGCAGCCGAGAATGGAATCCGCTTGACTGTAGAGCCGATAGGCGGGCATACGCTTGTGCCCGGACCAACCGAAGCCTTGCAGTTGATCGACATGGCCGGCGCGCCCGCCAATGTTGGCATACTGATGGACACCTTCCACTACTTCCGCTCCGGGGTTTCGGACCAGGAGATACAAGCCATCCCCTTGGACAAGTTGGATATCGTCCACGTCAATGACTGTGAAGATGGCGCGCTCAACGAGTTGACGGATGCGCAGCGCCTCTACCCGATGCGCGGCGTCATACCCACTCGCCAGCTGTCTTTGCTGAAGGATATGGGCTATGACGGTTTTCTCTCGGTGGAGATTTTCCGCCCCGAGTATTGGGAGCAGCCGATTGATGAGATTGCTGGCATGGCCTATTCGACGCTTGGCGAACTGATAGCGAGTCTCTAGCGTAGCCCATGCATAAAATGGGCAATTGCAGGTCGACAAGCGCAATGACACGCATCCAACAGGAGGAGGTAAAGCAATGTATCTAGGCGCAACAACTTGGACCTTTAGCTGGGCGCCGCCTTATGACGAAGCCCTCAAAACCATCGCCAAGCTGGGCTTTAAGGGCGCGGAACTGACAATTTGGAGCGAAGAGTTTCTGCAGGAATACTACACGGCAGAGACGAATAAACACTTGCGAAATCTAATGGCGGATTTGGGTCTGGTTCTAGCCAGCGTATTCTGTATCCCGGTAGGAATCGGAAGTGCGGAGCCGGAACAGCGGGCTGACGCTGTTGAACAACTCAAGCGCGTATTGGACGCGGCCGAGCAACTCGGCACAGACAAAATTATCGCGCTCCCGCCCAATCCATTTGACATTGATATTCCGGTGCTGCTGGGCAAAGCAACCGCACAGGAATGGAGCGTCGAATTCCCGGAAGGTCTGGATTGGGAACAAAATTGGGCTGACATGATCGATGTAATGCGGCAATTTGCTGAAGCTTGCGAAGAAAGAGAGATGCGAGTTGCATTGGAACCGCATCCGCACCGCATGATGCACAATGCCGCTGGCATGCTGCGAATTATCGACCAGATTGAGTCCAAAGCGATCGGACTTAATCTGGATCCCAGCCATCTCTTCCCAATGGGAGAGCTGCCCAACATGGTCGCGTATGAAGTTGGCGACCGAATTTTTCACACCCATATCTCTGACAACGACGGACAGACAAACGCTCATTGGCGGCCGGGCAAAGGCAAGGTTGATTGGCGCGCATTTCTCATCGCCCTCAAGAATATAGGATACGATGGTCCCCTTTCTCTCGAGTTAGAAGATGTGCCGGGCGCCGCCGGCTATCCCGGATTCAACCGCTCGCCGGAGTCCACGCCGGAGATCGAGCGGCAACACATCCTGGCCAAGGACTACATGACCCGACTCTGCGATGAAGTAGGAATTGAGCTGTGATATCAGCGACGCCAGCGGAACTTCATCGACCCAAGATAGCGACCGGTACAAGTCAATGAGTTTGCCAAAGCGTTCACATTTGCTGCGCAGCTGCTATCTGTTTTATCACGAGAATATGACGATGCAGGAAATTGCGAAACAGTTGCAAATCTCGCGTTTCAAAGTATCGCGCTACATCAAGGAAGCCGTTGAAAAGGGCATCGTTCAGGTCCACTTCCATGATTCAAACATCGAGCACGAGAAACTAGCCCTTCAACTTGAACGAACATTCCCGATCAAGCTGGCACTAGTCGTACCGACGCCCTATAGGTCTGATATCAGCGCCGTAAGGCTGGCAGTAGGGCAGGCTGGGGCCAGTTTATTGGCGGACATCACGCCGGAATCCTCTCTGAGCATAACTTGGGGACGCACCATTGCGCACTTGGTTGACAACCTTCCAAGCGACCAGTTGAAGGCGCAGCGTGTGGTCGATCTCGCTGGCGGGTTCGGACAAGTTACCGACGAAATCTCGGCGCGCGCCGTCACTTTGCAGATCGCAAGAAAATTGAATGCTGAATGCTTCCAGCTTCCTGCGCCAACCATCGTTGAAAACATCGCGACGGCACACGCATTATCTAAAGAACCGATCATTCGCAACACGCTGGAAATAGCGTCAGAGTCTGACGTCGCCATCATGGGCGTCGGACCAACCGATGTTGACTCGCTTCTCTATCGCTCCGGTTATGTGTCTGAGCGTGACTTTGCGACCTTGAAAGCGAACCATGCGGTCGGTTCGATCTTTGGCAGATTCTATGATTTGAATGGCAGGGAATGCGATACTGAGTTCCGAGAACGCGCCATTGCCCTTACCTTTGACGACTTGCGAAAAATCCCCGAGCGCATTGCGCTAACCATGGGCGCGCACAGAATCCAAGCCATCCTGGGACTCATGTATGGCGAACTGATTACGACGCTTGTTACCGATAGTGACACGGCGACAGCCGTATTGGAAGAGCACTTTGCTCTGCAGGGAAGACGCTCGAAAAACGCTAAGACTGAGTCCGGGAACATTGAAGAGCGAGATCAATCGAGCCTCCTGCGGCCTGAAAAAGTGTAGGCAAACATGACTCATTACACCATTCGTCTGATAAACACTGGTTTTCAGGAGTTGGACAAAGCCCAGTACGCCACTTTTAGAAAAGGCGCCGGACATATCATTGAACATCCCGTTTTCGCCTTTCTGGTAGAGGGCGGCGGACGCAGGATTCTGGTGGACACGGGCATGAGCGACACGCAGCGGTCTGTGACCTACCACCATGCGGGTCGGCAGGAACCCGGCCAGGCTATACATGAACAGCTGAGTAAGCTGGGCATTGGTACTGACGACATCGATACGATCATCTTCACCCATCTTCACTGGGACCATTGCTACAACGTCAAGCAGTTTTCCAAAGCCAGGCTGGTGGTTAGCGCCGTAGAGTACGAATTTGCGCTCAATCCGATACCCCCGTACTGGACCACGTATGAACATCCCAATTGCGGACTCGAGCCACCCTGGCTGGGTTGTGAATTCGATTTGGCGAAAGGTGAAGAAGAGGTCGTTCCCGGCATCAGCGTCTTTCCGACGCCTGGGCATAGCCCGGGTCATCAAGCGGTCTCTGTTCAGACTGAAGCCGGCGCCTGTGTTTTGGCGGGCGATCTGTTCTTTGTTCGCGAAAACTTCGCGCCTGATGTCGAGCGCGGCTGGCCGCTAACACCAATTGGTCGCTTCGCCAGCTTTGTCGACCTGTGGCACAGCATGGAAACGGCGATTGAGCGGGCCGATCACATTTTGTTGACACATGATCCGTCCCAACTTGACGGGCAAATCTTCCCCTAGCCCGTAAACGATCGCGAGAAGATCAAGGAGGTGGAGTATAGCCGACACACAAATCGCCAAGGCCCGACACTGGGCATCAACTTTCAGCTTTACGGAGGAATGAAATGAGATCCAAATTTGTACGTATCGCATGCGTATTGTTGGCGGTTTCGGTACTTGCGCTGCCAATGGGTTCCATTCTGGCTCAAGACGACGGGGTCACGCTCATAATCGAAAGCTGGCGCGTCGACGATGCCGACGAATGGAACGACGTGATTCTGCCGGCTTTCGAAGCCCACTATCCAAACATCAATGTCGACTTTCAGCCGACCATCAATACTCAATACAGCGCCACCTTGGGCACGAAGATTGAAGCGGGCACGGCGGGCGACCTGATTATGGTCGAACCCTTTGACTACCGCCTCGAAATGTACCTCAACGGCGACCTGGCCAATCTGAACGACCTGGGCGGCCTGGACAATTTCAGCGCCGGCGCGCTTAGCGCCTGGAGCACCGATGACGGCGAGCTCTTCGGCGTGCCGCTGGCGGCGGTGATCCATGGCTTTATGTACAACGCCGATATCTTTGCCGAACTCGGCTTGGAAGAACCCACGACCGCGCAGGAATTTCTCGATCTACTGGAAGCCGTGAAGCAAGACGGCCAGTATGTGCCGCTCGCGATGGGAACGGCTGACGGCTTTGTGCCCGGTCTGCTGGGTTTGCAGCTGGCGGGCCAGCCCTATTGGCGTGGCGAAGAAGGTCGTCTGGCGCTTATTGATGGCAGCGGTAAGTTCACCGACCAAGGTTATATCGATGCCTGGGCCTTCCTGGCAGCGTGGGCGGATTACATGCCCGATGGCTACCAGGCGGTCTCTTACCCGGATATGCAGAATCTCTTCACCCTGGGCGGCTCGGCAGTATATCCAGCCGGGTCATGGGAAATCTCGATTTTCAACCAGCTGGTGGGGGATGATTTTGCCATCGGCGCTTTCCCGCCGCCCGTGCCCGAAGATGGCGCGGATTGCTTTATCAACGACCACATGGACATGGGTATGGCCATGAACGCCGATTCCCAGCACCCGGATGAAGCGCAGCTTTTCCTCGAGTGGCTGGGCTCGGCCGAGTTCGCTGAACTTTGGAATAATGCGCTGCCCGGCTTCTTCGCCATGTCTAACCATTTGGTCGAAGCATCCGATCCGATGGTGCAGGAATACGCGGGCTGGCGCGCGAATTGCGGGTCGTCGCCGCGCAACGCCTACGCCATCATCTCGCGGGGTGAACCCAACACCGACAGCGAGTTGATTCGCGTGACGCAACTGGTCATGAATGGCGAAATGACGCCCCAAGAAGCCGGCGAAACGGTACAGGCAGGCCTCGCCTCCTGGTACGAGCCGCAAATGGGGGAGTGAGTTTGCGAGTCTGATGAGAGTCTGAAAAAGTGAGCAGACCCAGAATTCTTGCAGCATAGTCGAATTGTAGGGGCGGCATACCATGCCGCCCGAAAACCACGGTTCACAGCGGCAGTGGGCGACTGGATTGGTCGCCCCTATAGGGCTCGCGACCGTTGCATGACTTGCTTGGTTGTACTGAGATATATTTCCACGATACTTGCCCCGCCCGAAGCAGATAAGCCTCTCAGAACAGAACTGAGCCAAGGTCGAAGTCTGCCGAGGAGAAATTCAATGACAGCCGGACTGTCGCGAAGAAACCAACCCAACCCCAATAAGCCCTTTCCCACGCATATCATGGTCTTCCTGGCGCCGGCAGTCTTCGTCTACGGTCTCTTCATGATCTATCCCTTGTTTGACTCCTTGCGCCTGGGTTTCTTCGCGCAGGTGACGCGCGGCGTGGAGCAGTTTGTGGGCTTCGACAATTACATAACGCTGATGACGGACGACGCTATTTTGCAGCCGCGGCTGCTGAATGCCCTGAAGAACAGCTTCCTCTTCTTTGCCGTCAACATGCTCGTCCAAAATCCAATTGCGCTTATGCTCGCGGCTGTGCTTTCTACGAAGACCAGAGGCGGTTTGCTTTACCGCGTGCTGATCTTCTCACCGGCTATCCTCTCGCTGGCGATTGCCGGATTTGTCTGGAGACTCGTATTAAGCCCGCTCTGGGGCATCGTCTACGATATGTTGAAGGCTTTGGGGCTGGGGGCTTACGCGCAGCCTTGGCTGGGGCTCGAGAGCACTGCGCTGATCACGCTGGCGCTAATCTCCGCCTGGCAGTTCTTGGGCATACCGATGATGCTCTACTACGCGACCCTGATTAGCATTCCCAACGATCTCTTTGAAGCCGCCTATGTCGACGGCGCGACTGACTGGCAGGTTTTCTGGCGAATTAAGTTGCCGCTATTGATGCCAATGATCGGCATTATTTCACTGCTGACCTACATCGGCAACTTCAATGCCTTTGATGTCATCTTCGCGCTGAAAGGCGCGGACGCCGGCCCCAATTACGCCAGCGATACCATGATGACCTTTTTCTACCGCACCTTCTTCGGGTCGGGATTCCAGAAAGCCGATCCGCACATGGGGGCGGCAGTCGCCGGGACGATGTTTGTCATTCTCATGGCCGGCGTATTGATATACTTCTTCATCCGTCGGCGAGTCAATTCCTATGAGTTTTGAGGCGAGGCGCGTCATGGGATGGAAATCTGACGCCAACAAGCAGCAATTGCGGACGCTCACGCCCGCCATCGACTGGCGTCATCTGACAACCAAGATTTTGAAGCACTGGATGCTGATTGCCTTTGCCTTGCTTTCTACCGCGCCTGTTGCTCTAGTCATCATCAATTCATTCAAGGCAAGGCGGGCCATCTTCAGGAATCCATACCACCTGCCCACCGCGGAGACATTTGACCTGGTCGGCTACGAGACTGTATTCGCAAAGTCCCAATTTCAGGTCTACTACTTCAACAGTTTATTCGTGACGCTAATTGCCCTCGCTCTCATTCTCTTATTCGGAACCATGGTGGCTTTTGCCCTTGCCGAGTATTCCTTCCCGGGAAACAACTTGCTTCGGTTATTTTTCCTGTTGGGCATCATTATACCTATACGATTGGGCTCCGTAAGCCTGCTGCGTTTGATCGACTCTCTGGATCTTATCGGCACCTTATGGGCACTGATCGTAGTGTATATCGCCGGGGGGCTGCCCTTTGCCGTTTTCATATTGACGCAGTTTATGGCTCAGGTGCCGGGCGAGTTGAAGGACGCCGCGCGCGTGGACGGCGCCAGTGAATACCGGGTGTTTTGGCTCATCCTACCCATCATCCGCCCGGCGACCGGCACCGTGGCGGCGATTTCCATCATTCCCATGTGGAACGATCTCTGGTTTCCACTCGTCCTGGCGCCGGGGGAAGCGACGCGGACCGTGACCCTGGGTGCGCAGCAATTCATGGGGCAATTCTCCAACGACTGGAACGCTTTGCTGGCGGCGCTTTCGCTCTCGTCAGTTCCCGTATTGATCATCTATTTCATCTCCTCAAAGCAGCTCCTGCAGGGATTGACCGCTGGCGCCATTAAGAACTAGAGCAAAGCCAGGATGGGAGAGCAATGTTTCACATAGCATTGAGAAACGACAGCGGACTATGAAAGGCAAAGTCAAGCTGGGAATCGCTGGCTGTGGGTTCGCCGGCACACAAACGATGTACGCCCCCATTCTGCGCTTGCTTGAGAAGGGTCGGGTCACGGCGCTGATGGACCCGGATCAGGCGGCGCTGGACTTTATGACCCAGAACTACGGCGACTTCGATTGCTACAAGGACTACGGCGAGTTTCTGGCGCATGCCGATATCGATGCGGTGCTGGTCGCTTCGCCCGTTCATTTGCATGAGCGACAAGTCATTCAAGCGGCGCAAGCGGGCAAACATATCCTGTGCGAAAAACCAATGGCGCCTACGATTGAGACATGTGATCGTATGCGTAAAGCGGCCCGGACGCACGATGTGACGCTTATGATCGGCTTCGTCAAGCGCTTCGACAAGAGCCTCCAATTGGCGCAGAATCTCATACAGGCTGGGAGGCTAGGCCAGCTGTTTCACATTCGCGCTGAGGTGAGCTGGTGCCACGACCTGTCGCCGCTCGGCTTCAACTGGCGGCAGTCCTTGCGTACGCTGGGCGGCATCTTTCAGGACAATGCCAGTCATATCGTGGATCTGTGCCGCTGGTGGGCTGGCGAGGTTCAAAGTGTCAGCGGGCAGGCGATGATCCTCAGGCCCGACTGGGAAGTCGAAACGCATGCCCATGCTACCCTTCGACACGAAAGTGGCGTCGTTTCCACCATTCATGCCAGCAATGTGTCGCAGAAGCCGATGACTGAGTATTTTCTGATCGAAGGTACGCAAGCGGCGCTGGAGCTTCACTTTGGCCCGGCAATGAAGTACAGCTCGCCGGAGCCGTATTCCATCCGCCTGTGGGAGCGCGGCCAAACGCAGACAGAATTGACTCTCTTCAATTACGGCAATCTCGACCGGGAATTGCGCGAACACGGACCCTACAAGCGGCAGGTTGACCACTTCTGCGAATGCATACTGGAGAGGAGAGCGCCCGCGATAGACGGCTTGACCGGGCGTAAAGCCATTGAAGTGGTCAACGCAGTCTATCTGTCTTCATGGCAGGACCAAACGATTAAACTGCCGCTGTCTGGATCGGGTGACCTGGAGCGCATATTCCGCGACATGCGGATGCAATTCGGAGGTCAAGACGATGCATAAGGCGCGCTGGACCTTGGAGAAAATCTCCGCTCGTCTGCAGTTCCTATTCGAGGCGGCGATTTACCGGCGGAGCCAGCCCCTGAGCCCCTTTATGTTCCATGCCGGTTCTCAACCGATGGTGGCGATTGATGTAGACGACCGCGACTGGGAGGTCATCGAACCCGGCAGCTATTGGGGCGAACTGCGTCAGGAATTCACGCTGCGGACTCGTTTCACGGTGCCCGCGGATTGGGAGAAGCCGGTCGCGCTTTCTCTCCCCCTGGGCCTTAGCAAGAGCCTGGAAGCGTTGTCCTTCCTCTATGGGCCCGAGGCATTGGCCTACCTGGATGGCGTCGCCTATCGCGGCGTCGACCCCAATCATCAGGAATTGCTGCTGCCTGACCGCGTACTTGACGGCGAGGAACATCAGCTCGCAATGCATGGTTGGGCCGGCATCAAAGACGAGCGCTACGAAATGGGACTTCCCCGCCTGGTACAGATCGATCAGCCGACGCGTGACTTCATGACCGCTGCCGAAACCGCACTCGAAGTCGCCATACAGCTCCCGGAAAACAGCCCCATTCGTGTCAATCTGATCAACGCTTTGGATGCGGCACTTCTGCTGCTCGATTTGCGCGAGCCATTGGAGGCAGCCTTCTACGAGAGTGTTCATGCCGCCCATCGCGAATTGATGGAGGGGATAGCCAGTGCGGGTCCGCCGATGGATGTCGTCGTTGCTGGCGTCGGTCACGCCCATATTGACGTAGCCTGGCTGTGGCCGCTGCGCCAGACGCGCCAGAAGGTCGCCCGAACCTTCAGCACGGCGCTGCGCTTGATGGAGCAATATCCGGAATTCACCTTCACCCAGAGTCAGCCGCAGCTTTACCAGTACATAGCCGATGATCATCCGGAGATGATGGCGCAGATCAAGAAGCGCGTCGCCGAAGGGCGTTGGGAGACGATTGGCGGCATGTGGGTGGAAGCCGACTGCAACTTGACGGGCGCGGAAGCGCTCGCGCGCCAGTTCCTGCTTGGTCGCCGCTACTTCCTGGAAACCTTTGGCGAGCGCGAATCGCCAATTCTGTGGCTACCCGATGTATTTGGCTATGCCTGGCAGCTCCCCCAATTGATTCAGCAAGCCGGGCTCTCGTATTTTGTGACCGCCAAACTCAGTTGGAATCAGTACAATCGCATTCCCTACGATCAATTCTGGTGGCAGGGTTTGGACGGCAGCAGAATCCTGACCTATTTCATCACCACTTCAAAGCCCGGTTGGTGGGGCGCCACTTACAGCGCCGACCTGTCGCCTGAAGAGATCATCGCCACCTGGGATGGCAGCCAGCAAAAGGAACTGCGCAGCGAGTTCATGATTGCCTACGGGCATGGCGATGGGGGCGGGGGACCGACGCGCGCCATGCTGGACCGCAGCCGCGAGATGGCGGCGCATCCCGGCTTGCCCAAAGTACGGCTGAGTACCGCTATCGACTTCATGGAGCAGCTCGAACGTGATTCTGGTGATAAGCTGCCCACCTGGAATGGCGAGTTATACCTAGAGCTGCACCGAGGCACTTATACCAGCCAGGCGCGCAACAAACGCGAAAATCGCAAGTGCGAAGTCCTGCTTCATGACGCCGAATTCTTGGCGGCCTGGGCGTCTCTTAATGGCGATTTCGCTTATCCGCATGAAGAACTTCGCCGCGCCTGGGAATTGCTCTGCTTGAACCAGTTCCACGACATCATACCCGGCTCGTCCATTCAGCAGGTCTATGCGGACAGCCTGCGCGACTACGAAGAAATCCGGCGCATTGGCGAGCAAATCCGCGAGGAATCCTTGGTCGCCCTAGATCGTCTCCTGCCGTCGGAGACTGCGCTGGCGATCTACAATCCCACGTCTTTCCCACGATCGGAAGTGGTTGAGGTCTCCGGCGAATGGCTTTCGGATGAGACGATCGTAACCACCTTGGAAGGTAGGACTCTGCCGGCGCAACGATTCATTGACGGACAATTGATCCAATGCCCGGTCGTGCCTCCGTATGGAGTTCTGGCGCTGCGCATTTGTACCGGCGAGATTCCCGCGACTGAGAACCAACTCTACGTCGGTGACATAAGCGGAGCGCCGAAGGATGCGGATGCTTCGGAAATGTGCTCGATTGTGATGGAGAATACACTATTGCGAGTTGAGTTCGATCAGTCTGGCGACATCGTGAGGCTGTTTGACAAGTGCGCGGATCGCGAAGTTCTGGCTTCCGGACAAAGAGCCAATCAGTGGCAGGTATTTGAAGATCGCCCATTGGACTGGGAGGCTTGGGATATTGACATCTTCTACGATGAAAAGATGTGGCTGGCTGATCCGGCAGATAGCATCAAAGTCGTGGAGAGCGGTCCCTTGCGCGCATGCCTGGAGATCAAACGGCGCGCCTTCAATAGCGGCATCACGCAGCGCGTCTATATGGTCGCGGACAGCGCCCAGATCGATTTTGATACCTGGATAAACTGGCAGGAGCGCCGCCTGCTGCTCAAGGTCGCTTTCCCAGTGGACATCCTTAGTCCGAGAGCGACTTACGAGATTCAGTGGGGCAATGTTGAGCGCCCAACCCATAGCAACACCTCATGGGATTGGGCTCAATTTGAAAGCTGCGCCCATAAGTGGGTCGATCTGAGCGAGGGCGATTACGGCGTCAGCTTGCTAAATGACTGCAAATACGGCTACGACATTGCCGGAAATGTGTTGCGGTTGACCGCCTTGAAAGGGGCGATGTTCCCCGATCCTGATGCTGATTTGGGCGAACACCATTTCAGCTACAGCTTACTGCCGCACACTGGCGATTGGCGCAATGGCACAGTACCGGCTGCCTATAGCCTGAACAATCCGCTCATCGTCCACCGCGTACAGGACGAGCCTCAGGGCGCTCTTGAAGTAGATCGTAAGTCGCTTATTCATGTCGATGCCCCTCAAATCATCGTTGAAACTGTGAAGCGCGCCGAGGATGGAAACGGCTTAATCGTGCGTCTCTACGAGCATGAACGAACTCATCAAGTGTTTGATTTGCATGCGGGTTTTCCGCTGGCAGAAGTACATCGCTGCAACTTGCTTGAAGAAAACGAAGCCTGCCTGGCTGTGACTCAGTACAGAGCTGCCGTGCCTGCGCGCCCTTTTCAGATCGTGACGCTTCGTTTGAAGCCGGCGACTGAAAAGCCTGCGACAAATTAAGAGGACTCCTGGCAATGAAATCACTCATCTCCATGGGTCCGCGTCAGGTTGAGTTCGGGGAACGGGAAGAGCCGAGTTTATTGCCCGGGCAGGTTTTGATCCAAGTCGCGGCCTGCGGCATTTGCGGCACCGATCTGCATGTATACAAGGGCTTGCCGGCGGCATGGCCGGTTCCAGGCATTAGGGGACATGAGTTCGCCGGGACTGTGCTCGCCTGGGCTGATGATGTACAGGGATTTCAGGATGGCGATCGAGTCGTCGTGCAACCGCTGGTGTACTGCGGAATATGCCGCTTCTGCCGTGCGGGTCAAACCAATCTCTGCGCTAACCTGTATCTCATAGGTGGCGAGCAGCCAGGTGGATTTGCTGAGCGAGTAGCCGTGCCGGCGAGTTCTCTCTATAAAGTACCGGAGAATCTAAGTCTCAAGCAGGCTGCCCTCGTTGAAACACTGGCGACTGCGGTACACGCCTTCGAGCAGAACGTTTCCGGCATCCTGCGCAGCGTGGTCGTGCTTGGGGCTGGCGCACAGGGACTCTTCGCAGTCCAACTTGCCCGGCTGGCCGGCGCGAAACTGATTGCGGTATCCGAGACCTTGCCTCACCGGCTTGCCATGGCACAGAAGCTGGGCGCGACCCACGTCATCAAGGCCGGGCTAGAAGACATCGTTGAAGCCATACGCGCATTGACAGACGGCGAGGGCGTCGACCTGGTGATTGAAGCAGCGGGGAAGGCGGTTACCCGCCAGCAGGCTACGCAGTTGCTGCGCCCGGGCGGGACGGCGATCTTTCTTGCGCTGGGCGCCGAAACAACACCGATCGACTTCATGTCATTGGTCTCCAGCGAACTTCACCTGCGGGGGACGCAGTGCTATACGGACGCGGATTTTTCCTTGGCAATCGAGTTGCTGGCCAGCGGAGAGATCGCTGTCGATCCGATTGTTACTACGATGCCCCTCGAAAAAGGGGCAGCCGCCTTTGAAATGCTGGCAAGCAATCCCGGTGAAATGATCAAAGTAATATTGGCGCCATAGGCTGAACTGTGTCCAAGCGCAAATATAGCTCGCCAGATTCTATCGCGATCACGCGAGTCAAGCAATCCTTGCAGACAAACGCAAAGCGTGCGTATGAAATCAGGTTACAGACAGGCAACGGAGGCAATCTGAGCGGGCGCGTGCCAGGCACAGATCTGATTGTCATCAAGGCGAGCGGCTGCTCCTTTGAACAGTGTCAGCCCGACAACCTGATCACGGTGACACTCGGTGGCACACAAATTGATGGCGAGGGCATGCCTTCCCAGGAGCTGGCTACTCATTTGGCGATCTATAAACATAGACCGGACGTACACGGCATCTTTCACAGTCACTCGCCCTGGGCAATCGCCTGCGCTAGCCGTGGTGATACGATCCCGACGGTGACTTTTCACGCCAAGTCGAAGCTGGGACGCATTCCAATTCTGCGAGTTCCTGACGAAGCGACCCCAGCCAAACTGGACGCCATCAAGGCGCTGCTGGCGGCCGATTGCAATCTGCAGGCATTTGTTCAGGACCGGCACGGCATATTCAGCTTTGCCAGCTCGATAGAACTGGCCCGCTATAATGCTGAACTTGTCGAGGAGACCGCTCAAATTGCTTGGTTTATGGCGATAAGCGACTATCTGGCATTGAATCGCGGACCTGACGCTTAATCCAGAAGGCGGGTTCAACAATGCAAATTGCGATTAAGCCTGGGAACTAAGGAATAATCACTATGCCAAAATCTATCATCGTCATTGGCACACTGGATACCAAGGGGCAAGAAATTGCCTTTGTGCGAGATCTTATTGCTGAAAGGGGCCACCACGCTGTGGTTGTTGACAGCGGGATCCTGGGTGAACCCGCCATTGAACCCGCGATCTCGCGGCACGAGGTGGCTGCCGCGGCTGAGACAAGCATAGAAAAACTCCTTGCTGGGGGCGACAAGAACAATGCAATCAGCACCATGGCGCGCGGCGTGACGTCAATATCTGTCAGACTGCATGCCGAGGGAAAGCTGGACGGCGTCATTGCGCTGGGCGGCGTTCAAGGCACGGTCATCGGTACAGCGGCCATGCGCGCGCTACCGGTTGGCGTGCCAAAGGTGATGGTTTCCACCGTTGCCAACGGGCAAGCTACCTTTGGTCCATTTGTGGGCACAAAAGACGTCACTATTATGCATTCAGTAGCCGATATTCTAGGCTTAAACATCATCACCCGGCAGGTACTGTCAGAAGCTGCTGGCGCCGTAGTCGGCATGACTGAGTTGGCGCTAGGCCCTCAGACCACGGACCGTCCAACTATGGCGATGACCATGGCCGGCGTGACCACCCCAAGCGTCATGCGCGCCCGCGAACTTTTCGAAGCGTGGGGGTACGAAGTGATCGCCTTTCATTGCAACGGCATTGGGGCGCAAGCCATGGAAGAACTGGCCGATGCCGGACAATTGCAAGGTATCCTGGATCTGAGCCCGCACGATATCGGCGGATACCTTCGCGGCGGCTTGATGCAGTCTAGCCCAGACAGACTGGAAGCTGTCGGCCGCCGGGGCGTGCCCATTGTGTTTGTGCCGGGCGGCATCGACTTTATCCTGTTTGGCCCGCTCCAATCGATTGCGCCCGAGATGCAAGAGCGCAATTACGTTGTCCATAATCCGATCCACACCCATGTGAGAGCCAATCTAGCGGAGATGAGCGAAGCTGGTCGCTTCGTTGCCGAGCGCCTCAGCCAGGCCGCCGGACCCGCAACGATCATGATTCCCCAACGCGGCTTCAGCCAGCTTAATATCACGGGCGGCCCATTATTCAATCCGGAAGCTGATCAAGGATTTATTGAGGGTTTGACGGCCGCCGGCTTAGGGAAACTGACATTAATCGAACTGGATATGCACATTAATGATCCAGCCTTTGCCGAAGCGGCCTCGACAGAGCTGCGCTCCTTGATGGAAAGATAGCTGCTTCGAAAAATGATATTCTGGGCGCGGCTGACAATTCGCACGCGGAAAACAGATGATCAACCGCCCGATAATATCCATTATCCAGAATTAGTCAGTAAAGACATGTTAGTTGATCGGCTTCGAGTTAGAGATTGGATTCTGAAGCATTCAAGCAGGCGATAACTGGATGACTCAGCTCAAATAGTCATACGGGCGGTTTGCACCATGGAAGCCCCCTCCTGTGAAGCAGACGGTGCATGTTGGTAGCGAATTTGGACTAACTTGGGGTCTCTTATTGCGTCTGTTTGCTACAGGAAAGGCTGGCAGACGTCTAATGACCCAAGAGATTGTTGTTAAGAATTGTGAATTTGCTACGGGCAAATGGCGACTGTAGGTATTCTATCGAAGGCAGATACGTACAGAACTCCAGTCCGTGTGGTTCGGCTCCAAGCCTTTCATGACTACAAGCGCTGAAGAAAATCACCGCCTGGGCGGGAGCATCACGCCATAACATTCGCGGATGCAAGTCCTTTCAGATACGTCCAGACACTTTTTTGCACTTTGCGGTAGGATAGAGAATGAGAAACGGATGGAGCATATGAGGATGAACGAGACACACAAGGATCCGCGAATCATAACTTCGCTGCAACGTGCGCTAGATATTCTGTCCTTGTTCGGGCCACAAACGCCGGAATTGGGCATCACAGACATCGCCAAAGCCCTAAATTTGCACAAGAGCACTGCGTCAGGTCTTGTTTACACGTTGCAGCGCAACGGCTACATAGTGCAGAATTCGGAAAATCGCCGGTATCAACTGGGTCTGCAATTGGTGGAGCGGGCCGGCGTTCTGCTCGATCAGATTGAAATCCGTAAGATCGCCATGCCCGAACTCGAACACCTGCGCGATTGGTCATCCGAAAGTGTAAACCTGGCGATCCTGGAAGAGAATCAGATCATCTACATTGAAAGGCT
This sequence comes from Chloroflexota bacterium, assembly GCA_011523705.1. Taxonomy (GTDB): domain Bacteria; phylum Chloroflexota; class Anaerolineae; order Aggregatilineales; family Phototrophicaceae; genus UBA6055. Next base: position 51,834 of record WTGC01000045.1, read on the forward strand.
GTTAACCGACAAGAGTCTTGGCTTCCGCAACCACATTGGCAAACGAGCCTGGCCCCATTCAACCGCCTTGGGCAAGGCGATCCTTTCGCATTTGCCGCCGCATCAGTCGCTTGCGATTCTACAATCTTACCCCCTTGAATCCATGACGCCGAATACGATCACCGACATCGATCAATTGATAAGGCAGTTTGAAGAGTTTCGCCATCAAGGATATTCCATCGAACGCGAAGAAAATGAGATCGGCGGTCTCTGCATCTCGGCGCCGATCCATAATTACGCCGCTCAACCCGTGGCAGCCCTCAGTGTATCGTTTCCCTTGTCCCGCCTTGATGAATCGATGATTTCAACTTATGGCGCCAAGATTCAGGACGTCGCCCGGAGCATATCGGAGAAGCTGGGATACTATCTGGAAGCCAGATCGTTGCCTATGGCGGCGGAAGCGCAGGGTTGAGCGCCATCATGCGATTCGGCAAAGTCGCCCGTCATCGCGCCTGCAGCATTATCCCACAGTTGATTACCACAGATTAACACTTGTCCATTTACCAGCACCTTGATGCCGCCAGCATCGTTTTCGTAGATGATATTGCCGTAGACCAGGTTTTCCACGCCATATTGAACGCCGTCTACCAGATGGCCGCCTAACCTAACGCCAGCGCCCACGCTACCGTAAATCTCGTTGTAACGGATGACGTTGGCTTTACCGCGGGAGACTATTCCACCCGAGTTGGGGTCTTTCTGACCGGTACAGATATTGTATTCGATGATATTGTGCTCGGTGCCTTCTTTGGATTCGACGCATTCGTTCCCCTGTGTATCGATGACATTATGATGCACCCAATTGTGGGCAGTGACGTCAGGTTCAATCGTCAAGTTGATGTCCCACTGATTGCTTGACGTGCCCAGATATATCGCTTCGCCCACGACGCCATGCGCGTCGAAGACGAAATCCCAGATGCCACAATCATGAAATGTCGAATACGCGATCTCGTTGAGATGGGCGAAGTACTTGATGCGCAGGCATTCTTCGCCGGCGTTGCGGAATGTCATATTGAGGACGCGCATATGATGCACGCCGTCGCGCACATCATAGCCGATTACGTAGAGGAGTTTCTCGCGAAAGGCGCCCATGCGGTTCGGCTCGGCATTGCGCCGCAAACCGTCGATGGTGAAGCCGATCAGGCTGATGTAGTCGTGGTGCACCTGGAAAATCCGATTGCTGGTCAAGCCGTGCACGACGGCACTGGACGTGCCGACAACGGTGATCGGCTTCCCCGGTGCGCCATCGCGGACAGTATAGACATCCTGGTAGTAGTGTCCCGGCGCCAGATGTATCGTATCGCCGGGCTGCGCCAAATGCAGCGCATGTTGTATTGAGCGAAAGGACTGCGAGGGGCTAGCGCCGCTGTTGGCGTTGTCGCCAGCAGGGCTTACGAAATATTGGGCGCCGCCCTCCTGAGCCTGACCGGCCAGGCATAGCAACGCGCTCAGAAATATTGAGAGGAAAGAATTTTTCATATGCATGCGACGAACCAGTGGGCATAAATCAGATTCATGCCCACTAGCATCTAGCTGCGCTTACTCGTAGTCTTGGATGTTCTCCAGGATGTAAGCGACTTCATCAGCAATGCGCTGCATGCCTTCTTCGGCCGTCGCCGCGCCGATCCAAACCTCGCCCAATTCCTGCTTCCACAGGGAATCGAAAGCCGAGTACATGGGATGAATCGGGTCGTACATCGAGAAGTAATTGCCAGCGCCAGCCAGGAAGGCTTCTTTGTTGGAGCCCGGCAGCAGCTCAGGATCCAGGAAGCGCGGATCACTCTTGAACTCGGTCAACGCCGGGGTCATCACTTGCAGATCCAGCAGCATATTGACGCCGAGCGAGCCGGGACCAGCCAGGAACTTGACCAATTCCCAAGCTTCCTCCGGATGGTCGGTATCAGCCGAGATGGCGAAGCAGCTGCCATCAGCGCGATTCACCGCCTCGCCGCTTTCGCCCAGGGGCAGGGCGGCCATATCAAAGTCGAAGCCGGAGCCTAGATAACGCTGCATGCGCCAGTGACCAACGACCTGCATGCCCGCTTTGCCCGCGGCGAAGAGATCGCTGATATCGGCGCGCTGCTCATCGGATGGCATGACATTGTGCTCCAGGATCAGATCGGCGACGAATTGAACCGAATCGATCACACCCTGATCCATGCCATAAAATTCGGTCGGGTGGCGGATATCATTGAAGAGACCGCGATCGGTATTGCTCCAGACGACCATGGGCCAATAGTTGCGGAAGGTATCGACGCCGAATTGGTCGGTGACGCCATCGCCATCGGTATCCAGCGTCAAGGCATCGGCTGTGGCCAGGAAGTCGTCCCAGGTCCAGCCATCTACCGGATAATCGACGCCGGCCGCGTCAAAGATTTCCTTGTTGTAGTAGACGACCAGCGCGGCATGATCGATCGGCAAGCAATGCAGTTCGCCGTCGATCTGATAATTTGCCAGGATGGTGGGGTCGTAGACCGAGAGGTCGATCCCATCGCGCTCGACAAATTCGTTGATCGTCAAGAGCGCCCCCTTGCTAGCGTAGGCGTTCGCGACATGGGTGGCCGGGTAGAAGACATCGGGCGGCGTGCCGCCAGCGACGGTGGTTTGCAGCTTGGTGTAATAATCGCTGCCGCTGCCAATGTTCTCGAACTCGATATTGATGCCAGTCTGCTCGGTGAAGGCCTCGGCTACGGGCATGGCGACGTTCTCTACGCGGTTCTGGTCCCAGCGCATGAACCACTTAATCGTGACGTCTTGCGCGGACGCGCTTATGCTGAAGGCAAGAAGAATTGCCAACACCAGCAGGATGTTTATGGACTTGCGATTCGTCAACATTGTTTTGCTCCTCTTGTATGTGATTCGATTCCGGTAGATTGGTCTTACAATTGGTCGGTTGCTACACCTCCTTGTGGCGCGCGATATATTAGCCTTTTGATCCACCAGATCCGGTAAGGGCGACGCCGCTGATGAAGTACTTCTGCGCCAGGAAGAAGACGACCAAGGGCGCCAGCAAAGCGACGGCGGCGGCCGCCATATATAGATGCCAGGCGGTGAAATAATCGTTGCGGAAGGCGGCCAATCCGATTGAAATCGTGTAATTGCGATCCGAGCTCAGGTAGATCAGCGGACCGAAGAAGTCGTTCCAGGTCGACATGAACTCGAAGACGGCGACCGCGCCGAGCGCGGGCCGCGCCAAGGGCAGGATGATGCGCAAGAAGATTTGGAAGGAACTGGCGCCGTCCATCTTTGCCGCTTCGTCCAAATCCAGCGGAATCGTCAAGAAGTATTGCCGCAGCAAAAAGATGGAAAAGGCGCCGCCGAAGAAATTGGGCACGATCAGCGGCAGGAAGGTATCAAGCCAACCCAGATACTTAAACAAGATGAAACGCGGAATGATCAAGATATGGAATGGGATCATCAAGGTGCTGAGCACGACCAGGAACAGGACGCCGCGCCCGGGAAAGCGAAAACGGGCGAAGCCGTATGCCACCACCGCCGAACTGCAGACCTGCCCCAGGACGCTCAATACCGTGATGATTGTCGTATTGACATAATAGCGCCCAAAAGGCCGGGCGGTCAGCGCGTCGGGGTAATTCTCCCATTGCACCGGGTCGGGAATCCAGGTCGGCGGGTACTCGAGCGTTTGCTGTTCGGTTTTCAGCGAGGTCGAAATCGTCCAGGCGAAGGGAAAGAAGACCATGACGGCGCCCAGCAGCAGTATCGCGTAAATAGCGGCGACGCTGAGATGGGGCATGAACTTGCCGAGAAATTGGTTCTTGCGCGCTGGCGCGGCTACTGCAAGATTTATCGCCATCAGCTTAACTATCCCCCGTAAGCTCGCCTTCGTAGAAGACCCAGGCTTTTGACCAGCGGAATACCAGCAAAGTCAAGGCCATGATGATGATGAAGACCACCACCGCCATCGCCGATGCGTAGCCCATCTGATATTGCATGAATCCCTTTTGGAATAAGTAGTAGGTGAAAAACAGCGACTGATTGCGCGGGCCGCCCTCGGTCATGACGTAAGCCTGCGTGAAGAGCTTGAAGGTGTCGATCATGCCGGTGATCAGGTTGAAGAAAATGACCGGCGTCAACAAGGGCAGCGTGATGCGGAAGAACTGCCGCCAGTAGCCGGCGCCGTCGATGGCCGAGGCTTCATACAATTCGTTGGATATCCCCTGCAGGCCGGACAAATAGATGATCATGTTGCGCCCCGCCGCCGCCCAAACAGCCATCACCATCAGCGATGGCAGGACGAGAGCGGCGTCGTCCAGCCAGCGTGGACCGGGTATGCCCAGAAATTGTTGAATCATCGTATTCAGAATGCCGTAGCGGGGATTGTAGATCCACATCCAGACCAGCGAAATCGCCACCGGCGGCAGCACCACCGGCATGTAATAGATCGTGCGCCAGATGCCGATGAACTTGATGCGCCGGTTGTTGAGCAGCAGCGCCGTGCCCAGCGCCACGAAGATGCCCAAGGGCACCCGGCCCAAACCGTAGACGATGGTCACCTCCATCGACTTCAGAAAGAGCCGATCGCTGAAGAGCCGCTCGTAATTGCGCCAGCCGACGGCGCGCGGGTCGCCAATTAAATCCCAGCGCTGGAAGCTCAGCCAGATCAAACCGATCATGGGACCGATGACAAAGATGAGGAAGCCCAAGACCCAGGGCGAGATGAACACATACCCATTGATGGCTTCCCGCAATCGCGCCGACCGGACTTGATTCCGTTGTAGATTAATCGCCGTCATAGCTGCTTACTCGCTCACTCCTCTTACATCTATCTCGGGGACCAGAGCGCGCTGATAGATGTCCCGGCGCGTGAAGGCGGTCAGCGCCTCCATAAAATAGTAGTCGCCGTAGATCAAACCGTGCTCCATCAGGTTGGCGGGCACGGAACGGGCCCCTTCGCGCAAAATCGACGAAGGACCGGACGAGTCCCTGATAAGATAGTTCTCGCACAGCGAAATCAGTATGCGCTCTGCCAACCCGACCCAGCGCGACGCGCCTTCGTTATCAACGCCGGCAAGCTCCAGCAAGCCACAAACCGTGACCGCGGCCGCCGATGAATCGCGATAGGTATCCGGTAAATGCGGGCTGTTGTAATCCCAATAAGGCACCAGGTCCTCCGGCAGATGGCGTATCGTGTAGTCCGCCAAGGCTTGCGCTGTCGCCAGGAAGGCCGGGATGTCCGTATGGCGATAACAGGTGGCGAAGCCATAAAGCGCCCAGGCTTGCCCGCGCGACCAACATGAGTCGTGGCTATACCCCTGATACTGTTCGCGTCTGATCAGCAAGCCAGAATCGGGATCAAAGTCGGCGACATGGGCGGTAGAGCCATCGCCACGAACAAGCGCCAAGCGCGAGGTACGCGCGTGCAAGGTAGCGATATCGGCCAGCGCAGCGTCTCCAGTCATGTCGCTGGCCCAGTACAACAGCGCCAGGTTCATCATCAGGTCGATATTTGTGCGGCCCGCCCACTTGCGGATGCCATCATCGTCCCAAGCCTGCAGGTACTCCCCGCGCGGATTAAAGCGCTTAATCAAGGTGTAGGCGGCTTCAATGGCGTTGTCGTACCAGGCAGGCTCTCCGGTCAGACGTCCGGCAAGGACATGCGACAGGTAAAAGATGAAACCCAAGTCGTGCGTTCCTCTGCTTGTCTTCAGGTTCGCGAGCCTGTTCGTCCAGGCTTCGGCGCCCGATCTCAATTCGGCGTTACCGGTATGCGCATAAGCCAGCCAGAGCAGGCCAGTCCAAAAGCCATCTACCCAATGCCCGGCAGCGCGTTCCTTCTCGATCGGTTTCCAGGCGCCATGCTTAAAGGACTCGGGAAACTCCTCCATTGCTCCCAGGTTGTATCGGGTTGTCTTGATGCTCTGCTTCAACGCATCGTCAAATATGGCGGCCATCTGCCTGCGTACCTCTACCTACAGCGATTTCCGTCTTCCCAGCATGCACCTGAACCCAGGCCATACCGGTCGGTGCATCGTAGTGAACGCCGCCGTTTCGCCCGCTGCATGAGTCCGAGCCGGGTTTGCTGCTCCTAAAGCGGATCCAGGTGGTGTCGACGGCGGTGATGTTGCCTCTCATACCCCCGGCCCACTTCGTCAAAGCCACGTCGACTGGCCGATCGGCGACAAACTGAAGCTCTCCATCCAGCCAAATGCTTGTAACCTCGCCCGCGAGCACATGATCAAGCTGGCCATTTGTGCGGCGTCCAGCGAACCAACGCCCATCAACGTTTAGATCCTCTGTGAGGATTCCGTCCTTGCCCGTTGCGAAGCCAAGCTGCCATTGCCGTACTTCGCCGATCAGACTTGTGGCAACACCGCGTTCCGACCGCTTAGATTCAACATTGAATCCGGCAAGATCCAAAATGACAAAGAATGCACAGTCCTGTCGTGGTTCGGGCGGGCGCAGCGCCAAAGCATATTGCGTATTGCTGATAATCCAGTCCGGTTTCGCCGATGTAGGATTCGCCTTTATCTCCTGTTCATGCACCTGATGCGCGATTCCGCTTGGGTGCAGAGCGTGTAGTTGGCACTCAGTCGCTCCGCTCTTAATGGTGAAACAACCGTTGCCCTTTGGCTCGGCAGGCGCGTCAGTCTGCAGCAGCCATTCATAATGATGTGGAACATCGGCTGATATGACATCGCGCAAGACCACGGCTTCGCCTTCAAGAAAAAGCGCCTCCCTGGTGAATTGCCTCAGCTCCAGATCACGCTCGTAGGCGCGGGCTGCCTCACCGCGAGCGTAGACAACGCCTTCCAGTTCAACACTTGCTTCCAGGCGAGCGCCCCAAGTCTCATCCAAATCTCGAAACGCGTTTTTCGTGCCTTCCGCGTATTGACCGCGGCCATCAACGAGCAGGGTGCTATGGTTCCGTGTGCGCTTTTCTTTGGCGTAGCCGTCGTCCACTGCCAAGTAGTCATCGCCGCTGATTATGATGAAGCTGTTGGCATCGGGATGATCATGCCCCGCGCTGAGCGTCTGCCAGTTACGACTGTGGTTCAACGCGTGCCCGCTATGCCAGGCTTTCATGCCATTGGGCGTGCCACATTTAAAGGCCATGGTGACGGCGTCTGCATTCCAGGAGCTTCGCATCGCCACTAGCCCAAGGTCGGCGAAAGTGCGACTGCGCGGCAATGCCTCGACGGGCGATGCCCCGACCTCCTGCTCATACCAGAGGAATTCCAGGCCTGATTCAGCCCAAAGACCGGGCTTCACCAGTCCTTCCACGCCCTCTCGTTCCCATTCACCGCTTCGATAAAAGTGATGATAGAGCCATTGCGCTTCGCCAATGTTGTAAAGGCCGGCCAAGCGCGCATAGACCGCCGCGGTGTGAGCGCTGCGTCGATCGTGGCAGTCGCCGAAATTGGCTGTGTCAACTAGGTTAGGCCCGCTCATATAGAGTCGGTAAAAGAACGTGTTCCTTAGAAACTCCGAATCATGCAGGTTTTCGCCCATTTCCTGCTGGAGAAGGTCGGCGTAGATCAGGAACCAGATGACACCATAGCGCCAGTAAACCGGTCCTTCATAATTTGAGCCGTCCTCAGCCATGTAGGACAAGGATCGAATGAAGTTGTCTTTTGCCCGCGTCGCCCACCTGCCCGCCTCGCTGTATTCATCACAAAGGGCATACGCAGCCGTTGCCAATCCGCCGTAGCAGATCCAGTTGTGATTTTGCCAATAGGCGGAGCTCCACCATTTCCCTTTGGTCGCTAGCGCAAAATCATAGAGTTTCTTACCCTGCAGGATCAGCTTGTCACGCAGGGCATCCCGCTCGCCAGATGGTAGCGCGTCCTTCAGCCAATCGTAAGCAAGCCCGAGCCCGAAAAGCAGCCAGGCGGCATCCAGATCATGATCCGGCATCCGCTCCTTGCCCCAGTGGGGGTAGGAAATCGCCCGCTTGATCCAGCGGCTTGCGGCATCTAGGTGCGCCGGGTCTCCCGCCAGCAAATGCGCCAGTGCCAAGTTCAGCACAGCCGTGCCGATGTAGGTTATGGAGTCGCTGGGATGGTCGGGCGGTGGCAAATTGCCGTGATGAGAATCAGCTTGCCGAAGCAAACGCTCAAACTGAGACGAGTGCGTCGTCTCCGCCAGAGACCGCCACTTCTGAAGCGAGTGGCGCTTAAGAAAGAGATACTCCCGCATGAGGCCAGACTCTCCAGCGCCTAGACGAACCAGGCGCCGCCGTTGATTTCGGCTACTTGGCCCGTAACCCACTTACCTAGATCCGATACGAAATACAAGACGGCGCCGGCTACATCAGGCGGCAGCCCTGCTTCACCAAGTGGAATGCCGCTGATGATTCCCGCGTAATTTTCCAGCCCGGTGAAGGTTTCGTGGAAGGGCGTTTCGGCGATGAAGCCGGGCGCGAGCGCATTAACCGTAATCTTCCGCGGCGCAAGCTCTTTGGCAAGCCCGCGCGTCAGTCCGATAACTCCAGCTTTTGACGCAGCATATGGGACAGTACCGTTGCCACCGCCATTCCGCGCAGCCATGGACGACATATTCACGATCCGGCCGCCGTCCGGCATGCTCTTCAGGGCTTCCCGCGTACAGTAGAAGGCGCTCGACAGGTTCACATCGATGACGCGGTGCCAGTGTTCGTCTGACATACCGTCGGTCGTCACACGATTCACGAGGTGCCCCGCGTTGTTGACCAGTATGTCAATTTTGCCATTCATTGATACAGCGGCTTTCGAAACCACTGTCGCTACTTGGTCGCTGTCGGTCGCGTCCAATTGAAACATCTTCGCCTGACAAGCAAGAGCTTTCAAGTCCTTCAAGGTATCAACCGCTGCGTTTTCGTGCGAGAAATATGTGATACTCAACTGCGCGCCACATTTTGCGAGCGCTTTGGCGATGGCGGCGCCAATTCCAACGTTTCCGCCGGTCACCAATGCCGTCTTACCATCAAGATTGATCTGCATACGCCAGTCCTTGTTTGATAATATCAAACTGAGTATATCATTATCGTACGTTGATTTTAGACATCGCCACGTGGGTTGTCAAGGTCGCTGTGAATTCTGCTTTATCTGTATGTATTTCTATTGTATGAGTGCGGTATGCCTATCTTACGGAAACATAGGCGGGGCTAGACCTTCCAGAAGCCATAAAACTTCAAGGCAATTGATCACCGGGAGCGGCGATAGCTTATGTGTCCTATCCGTAATTGTCCAACTCTTGCCCAGTTTAACCCGCCGCAGAAGACTGGCGCATCAGCGAGCAATACCGGTCTGCGGGCTGATGAAGACAGTGTATTGCGTGTGGCCAGAATCTCTGTCGCGGCCACGGCAGAGTGCATCCGATAACCGTACACAATGGCGGTTTTGCTTACTATTCTTGGTAAGCGCAATGACTGACGTAAAGCCGTACCAAAAGCCGCCGGCAATGACATGATGGCATGAAGAGAATAATTGAAGTGGGGGCCCAACAATAGTTGGCGCTGTGTTCGGTGCGATATCGGAGGAGTTCGGCGGTGCAATCGCAAGTGCAAAATTCTTGCGGCGTGGTTGGGTTCACTGTTGAGGCATAGAGGTTTCGCTTGTGACAGGTATTGACCTGTTGTACATTAGCGCCGGATTTCGAGGCGAAAGTATGGGGCAATGAAAGCAGACGATTATCAAATGAGCAAAGTCTTTCTCGGCGGTGGAGATGTCCAATACGTCCTGCCCATCTTCCAGCGAGAAAACGCATGGGAGCAGCCAGATTGGCAGACCCTCATGGACGACGTTATTGATACCTATCAGGCCAGCGATGACTCGCGCCACGAACACTTTCTGGGCTCGCTGGTTGTCGGAGACTATCAACAGGTTCTTTGAAGGCGACAGCCAACTGGCAGCTGCGGGAACCGTGGAACACATTATGCCGCAGATTTTGAGCGCAGAATGGCGGGCGCATCTCGGAGAAACTTGGCAGGATACACATCGGGAGCTACTTCATACTATCGGCAATCTGACAATCGTCACGCAAAAATGGAATGGGTTGAAGCTCTCAAACAAGCCGTTTTCGCACAATCGCGATGCGCTGAGCAAACATGGTATTCATCTCAATTCCACTTATTTCGATGGTAAGGTCACGACTTGGAACGCGGACGCAATTCGAGCGCGGACGAACTATCTTGCCGACAGAATCATCGATGTATGGCCCGCGTTTGCTGCGCAGGAGCCCAAGGGGGAGTCAAAGGAAAAACGCCACAAACGCTGACGGTGCGCGACAAAAGATTCGCCGTTTACAGTTGGCGTGGCATGGCTCTGGAAATGGTCAACAGACTGCACGATCTTCTGTTACTCTGTGACTTGGAGCGGGCACTTCTCGAATTCGAGTGGTGGATTACGCAAGATCCGGGCGGGTCAGAGAAGTATTATAAGCAGTCGTCAGATGGCTGGTGGATTCAGCAGAATCTGAGCGCCGAAGACTCCGTTTACTTCTGCGGAAAGTTGGCCGAGTTCTGTGATTTGGGCGACGATGAATGGAGTTTCACATACGAATAGTCGCCTCACTCTCGTGGCTTCCGCTCCGTGATCTCCGCATATTCGTGTAAACTCGCCACGCGCTCACCGACAGCTTGCACCGCCTAACGAATTTCAACGGTTCAAATCAGGTAGGCGGAGCTGCACTATGTTCAAGTGTGCGCAGTCGGCAATGTGGCGGTAACTGAGGCTACTCGCGATCAACCGCCATCCAGGCGATTAATTGAATCTCATCTTGATCAATCGGCGGCAGGGCATCCGGCGCGCGGAAAGGTTGCAGCCCGAGTTCCCGAACTTTTTCGATAATCGCTGCAGAGACCGCCAGGCGATCATCGCTATCCGGCTTGAATGCCTCGCGGATCGAATTCTCCATTCTCCTTGAAAGCGGCGCTTCGAGCGACTCGACAATCGCGTTGAGGTTTTCCAGCGTCACATCCGGTGGCGGATTGGTCCGCAAGTGTTGTGCCGCCCGGCGAAGCAGTGAACTGACTTTGGGCTGTACATTTGCCGGATCGGTGAAGAATGTCCATTCCGCGTGTATATGGTCGCGCGCCTTGTCCCAGGCGGCATAGGCGCCCAAGCGCATATCTTCCGGTAAATGGCGCTCAGTGTTGGGTTCACAAGTGACGAGACGCAAGCAGCCCAAGCGATCACTGATGATGTCCCCGCAATCAGCGGGAACAAAGCGCAGATACGGTGTGTCGCCGATCCTGGCGCAAAAAAAGTGGCCTCTGCGCTGACCTTTGAAGCCGGAGCCGGCTGCCCATGGGAGCGAAGTGAGTTCTTCACCGTAGTCATCTAGTCCTTGGCGGAGCTCTTGGCGATATTCTTCGCCAGAGTAGGCGTTTGCGCCCTCGCCGTTATTCTCCAGCAGGCCAGCCTCTTCGCGCCTGAGCGCATCAATTTGCTCGCGGGTTTCCGTGAAGACTCGCTGACTGACGGCGCCCTCGGGGATGACCTCGTCTTCAACACCGATGGACCTGGCAGCCTGCTCCAGCTTGGCGCGAATGCGTTCTTCGAGCGAGAGCAAGGCATCCAACTCGCGATCGGGGAAGAAACAGCGAATGAAAACATCGAGGTGGGGACTGCCAATTCGGTTTATGCGGCCGTTCCGCTGGACCAGACGCATGGGATTCCATGGCAAATCGTAGTTGATGATGTGCCGGCATTGCTGAAGGTTCTCGCCTTCGGCGAGCACGTCGGTAGTGATCAAGATATCGAAGCGATCGGACTGATTCGGCGCGTGCGTTGAGCGCGGCACAAATCCAAATACAGCGTCGCGGCGGTTGATTTTGTGCTGCTGCTCGCTCGACGACACCGAGACAACACGCCCGCTATAAGCCGCCAAGCGAGGATCGGTTTCGACCGCGCCGAAGAGAAACTTCTCAATCCAGCCGACGGTATCGGAAAAGTAGCAGAAGATGACGACCTTTCGTTTATCCACACTCTCCTGTTCGTTGATGGCTTCCCGTTCCGCTTCGGCGGCGATTTCCGCAAGTTCCTCAACCAGCTGTTCCAATTTGGGATCGTTCTCGCGCTGCACTTGAAATGCTCTCTCTGACAAGCGGCGCAATATGTCCCGATCCAGCTCGATATCGCGGCGCAGATCCGCCTCTCGGTACAGCTCAATCGGTTCCGAGCCGGCGACTGCCAATAGTTCTTCCAGCGCTTCATCATTATCGATTTCGCCCCAGTCACCCAGCGCTTTGGAGTTGGGGACAACACCCCGGTCCATCGCAGCCAGGAATTGGTCGTGCGAATCCGCCATGCGCTTGGCTGTGCGGGCAAAGGCATTTACCGAAGACTCGAAACGCTTGAGCAGGCCGGAGCGGAGCAGGCCGACCAAGGCGGCTTCCCGCTGATTGATTTCCGGGTCGGGTTCATGCCGGTAGCGCGATGGCCAGTAACGAGCCAAGGTCAGTTTCGGATCGCCTTCAACGGGCGCCAACGCCTCTGCGAAGTCATCGAAAAAGCCTGGCAGCACCGCATCCAGGCTGTACTCCACTTGTTTGACTTTGGGTTCGGGAAAACGAATGACCTGGCCACCCATGCCTGGGATCGGTTCGTTGGGATAATACTTCTTGATGAAGTGGCGGGTGCGCCGGACTGTCGTCTCGTCCAGCACATCGAATAGCGTATCGGGTCGCAAGTCGGAAGGGTTTTGGTCCGTGGCGGACTTAAAGCGCCCCCGAAGCGACCGTATGCCCTGGCTCGCGAAGGCGGCATCGTGCCCGACAAAATAGGACAGCAGGTTGTACAAATCCCAGAGCGAATTATTGACCGGCGTGGCGGTCATCAGCACCAGTTTCTTTGGCGGATGCCCCTGCAGCATCCGGCGCAAGGCGCGCACATAAGTCGTATCCGGATTGCGCAGGGCGTGCGCTTCGTCAATGACGATCATCTGGTAGTCATTGACGGGGAAGCGCAGGTTCGTATTGCCGCTGCCGCCGAGCGCGGGCAATTCAGCAAACTCTTGATAGGACAGCGCCTCGAATTGCATACTGTACTGATTCTTGAACCAGTCCCAGGCGCCATCGCGCAGAACGGCGGGCGCGATCAGAAGCACGCGCTGACGCTGTTCATAGACGATATCACGGATGAGTTCGCCGCCGATGAAGGTTTTGCCCAAGCCGACGCCATCAGCGATGATCACGCCATTGTAGTTTTCAAGAATGCGGCGGGCGCGGAATAAGCCATCATTCTGAAAGCTGGTCAGCTCCAACTCATTCGCTTTCTTGGCCGCCTGTTCTTGACGCAGCTCGTCACCGTAGAGTTCATACAGCACACGCAAGTAAATCAGGTAGGGGTCATAAGGCAAGAAGCGCGCTTCATAGATGGCCGCCAGATCGTAGTCTTCCGATTCTGCCCACAGCTCTTCAAACCAGGCGGCGACTTGATTGACCACGCGCGGTTCATAATGCCCGAGATTGAGTTCTCGGTTTGATGTGAGCCCGGCAGGCGTCAGGTTCGACGAGCCGGCGATGACGCCTTCTCCCTCGCCCTCATGGCCACTGAAGAGATAGGCTTTGCCGTGCAAGAAGCCATGACTGTAGCGGCGCACTTCGATCTTGTCAGAGGCGAGGAAGTCGAGCAGCTTCTGAATGGTCTCATCCACTTCTTGCGAGAAGCCGAGGATATCACGGTCTTCACGCAGGCCGCTCTCCACCGCTTTGAGCGCGGCATTGATGCGCTGCGCCTGATATGCCGGTCCGCGTTTGTCGCCTGGTTTGCGGCGCGGGATTTTCGGCGGAGCAGTCGGTTCGGCGCCGAGCAGGAGACGCACACCTTTGGTCTCTCGCAGTTGATCAGCCAGCAGGGCGAGAGCAGCGGGGTGGAAATAACCGGTGGCGATATCGACGGATACCGGCTCTTTGTAGGTATCGGCGAGCCAGTTCAGATGACCGCGCAGCGCCGCCACCATCTCGCGGCCTTCGCGGTTGTCGATGAATTCGGGGCGATTGAAGTTGTCGCTCACAGCCGCGCCTCCCAGTCGTGGAAGTGTTCCAGCACGGCGTTGAGCCGCTCGTGATAATCCCAGCCGAGATGGAAAGTGGCGAAGATATGCGTCAGCTGATCGGCGTTGAGGCCGTAAAGATGGGCGACTACGGCATCCAGCTCGAAGATCATGTCGTCTTTGGCGTCGTCGTCGAGGGGCCCGTGGTCGACGCCGACGGCAGCCGCCCAGTCGGCGTAATCCTCGTTGACCGCCGCAAGTCTGCCGGACAGAGCCACCATCCGCCGCCAGAGGGGGTTCTCGCGGGCAGGCCGAGGCACGGGAAGCGCGTTGACAATGTGTGGGTCCATATTTAGTTCTACAAAACGACGAGCATACCAGTCAAACGGCTTTGAGGACATAATACCAAGCAGGTATGCCTCAAACTTTTCGTCACCGTTTCGTACAAGAATCAGTTGCGCACCATGCTGTGCGATCACGTTTGGTGGAATCAGCGCTACGATTGTTGTGCGAGTATTGGTGCGATTTGTAATTTGCCTATATGCAATTCTCGGTTTGCACGCAGGGTAAGTGCGAGCATTCTTTGCCCATGTTTTGCTCATTCTGTAGAATGCCGACGTCTTGTATCTGATTCCACGCATTCTCTTTTTCAATAGGCGTTTGAATACAGTCTGTGGTTTTGCCCAAGCATAGTAGGTATCTGCGCCCTTATCGGGTTCCCAGATATCGAATGACTTGCCTGCAAAGACTGGCCACCAACCATCTTCAGGCTCGTCAGAATCTTCCATATATTTCTTATCGTTTTTCGCATGTAGGTCAATGTAGACCCGCACATAACATCCTGCCTCGTCAACCTCGTCGAAGTTGGGCGATAAACTCATCTGAACCATCGCTGGTAAAGAGTTCGTTTCAGGGAGAAGCGGAACGGTTGCAGCTTCAGTCCAACCGTATAGAGTTTCCAGCTCTAACTCAATCGCTTCGTTGCGCAAAACATCACAATAGTGAGCGTAGCTAGAACAAGGGCCTGCCCGCAAAGGAATGATACTGTGAGACTGTGATCTGGTCTTCTGAACTGCAACTAGCGCCATTGTGTATCGGTGTTCGGCATCGTCGAAAACCCATCCCCCGGAGTTCAGGAGAAAAGTCAAGTCTCTTACGGTCCCTTTGTCGAAAATTGTTTTCCGAAAACTCGCAGTCCCTTTGGTAGCGAATGCGGAACGAGGCAACACCACACCTAATCGTCCGTGAGGCCTATTGACCAAGTCCCAGAATCGCCAAACAAAGCCCTTGTAAAGATCAGGATCGCCTTTACCCATTCCTGGGAACGGGCCAGTTACCAGAACATTCCGCACCAAGTCTGTTTCGGCAAGCTCCTGTACCATTCGACTCACTAAGTCAGGACGCTGATCACGCTGCTGTGAAATAATCCGATTGCGTACACTTGCGCTCTTTCCATGTAAGCCGGGCGTGTACCGTGCCCAAAAGCGATGTTCTTCTAGTTTCGCCTTTTCCCAGGGTGGATTCCCCAGAATCACATCAAAGCCGGCCCGCTCGCGCAGGAAGACCTGCGGGAAGGCGATGGGGAAGTGGAAGGGCGGTGTCGCTTTCAGCGCATTCTTCGCCACTTTGTGCGGCACTGAGTTGGACAGTTGATGCCGCGCTTCCGCAGCGATCCAATTGACCAGCTCACCCTCGTTGAGCTGTTTCTGTAAGTCCACCTCCAAACGCGATGCCGTCAGAATATCGAAGAGCGCCGAAGTTGGCGCCAGCAACTCGCGCGCCGCCTCGTAGGCAGCACGAGCCTCTTTGATCTGCGACGCGTCAGCATCCGCCAGCCGCGCAATTCTGTCCAATTGCTCTTGGGCGTCACCGAGCAAGCTCATGGCGTTGAAGGTCCAGAGTGGATAACCCTCGGCGAGAATGTCTTTGGCTTCCTGAATGGTGGCGATGCCGACGAGAGAGTTACCGCAGACAAGATTGTAATCAAGCAAGGACAGCGGTAGACCGGGCACGAAGGTATGCACCCAGATCGAAAGCCGCGCCAACTCGACCGCCAGCGGGTTGAGATCGACGCCGTAGACGCAGCGCCGCGCGATCTGTCGGCGCAGCAGTTGCGTGTCATCAAATGTTTGGCTTTCGCCATAGTCCGCCAGGATTTCAAGCGCGTGTTCGCGCAGCCGCGCCAGCTCGTTGGTCACATCGGGTATGGGACTGTCTGCCAGATATGTCGAAAAGCGCTTCTCGATCCGGTCGATGGCGGCGACCAGGAAATGCCCCGAGCCCATGGCGATATCAGCGACGCGGAAGTCGAAGAAATCGTCGCTGGTGGCGCTTTCGCCGAGCTCCTTCAGACGTGCCAGGTGGTCATCCAACGCCGGCTCCAACGCGTGATTCAGCAGGTGCTCAACGGCGAAGCTCTTGGTGTAGTAGGAGCCGGTCGCCTTGCGCTTGCCAGAGGCGTTGTGCAAGTAGATCTCGCCTTCGCGGACAACGATGCGACTTTCGCGTGTCTCCGGCACGTACAAGCCGTCTTTGCCCAAACCGAGATCAGTCTGCGCCAGCGAAAGCTCACTCTGCAGCAAACCTTCGTAGATGGTGCCGAACTCCCGAACGCTCAAGCTGCGGAAATCAACAGGTCCAGGTATTCCGTCAAGCGTCTCGTCAATCAACAGTTTGTTCAGGATGGGTCCGAATTGCTTGTCGCTCAGTGAGATGTCCTTGATGGCTGCGCCAACGGGCGCGTTAGCCGGATCGGAATCGAATAAGCCACCGTTGTAGGGCGGAATGCCCAAACCGTGGTTGCCACGGTCAATGGCGCCGAACAGATCCTTCACGCGATTCCACAGCAATGGAGCATCGTCAAAGGGCGTCCGTTTCCGCTCTCTTTCGAGCAACTGTTGCGCTCTCAAGTTGAGCGAGTAGTCTTCGTATTCATTATTCGTCCGATATGGCAGCAAATTCTTGTCTTCGGCATAGGCGATGAAGAGCAGCCGGAACAATACCGTCAGCGCCATCTGATAAGTAAGATCAAGCGCCTCCCTGTCTGCGGCGATCATGCCGCGCGATTCGGCGATGGACTCCGCTAGACCCGGAATAACGTCTTCGTAGATCCGATTGCGCAGGCGGGTACCGAGGTCAGTGGCGTATTGGCGCGAATCGGCGAGCACTTCGCTGAACGTGCCGTTGGGTTTGAGGGCGTCCGCGGAGAACAAGAGCCATAAGTAGCCAATTTCGTCGTCCGATAGCAGATCGGGGTGCAATTGGATGAAGGTCTCGCTGCGCCCGCGCTGGCCGACGCCGACGCCGGTATCCGCCGGGTAGAGACGGATTGCATCATCAGTAGCGGCAATGACGTAAGGCAGCGAATCGTTATCGGCGCGCGCCAGGGCGGCTTCGATGGGACTGCGATTGCCAAAGCGTTCGCTGCGGCTATTGACAGTCTCGCCCTGGTTGAGGAATACGGCGATCGCCAGC
This sequence comes from Chloroflexota bacterium, assembly GCA_011523705.1. Classification (GTDB taxonomy): domain Bacteria; phylum Chloroflexota; class Anaerolineae; order Aggregatilineales; family Phototrophicaceae; genus UBA6055. The sequence goes on from WTGC01000045.1 coordinate 69,279, forward strand.
GCTTTGTCGGCGGCTCGCAGCGCCCACAGATTGCCGGTAAGTCTTTCGATGTTGTATCCCAGCTTTTGCAGCAGCGGCCGTTTGCGCTGTCGCCGTAAGGGTCTGCTTCGGCGAACGGATTCCCGCCAGTCAAGGCGTTGGACGACGCCGTACTCAAGCTCGTGCGTCGCCAGCAGACCTTGATTGAGCACGCCTAGTATTTTGTCACTTGCCTCAGGCAGTGTGTCTTGGAGAAAACCCAAGGCAGCGTGACGGTCCGGCAGTGCTAGGGCGGATCGACTGATGCGTTCTGCCTTTTCAGCTTCCATGGGCGGGTAAACCGGCAGCTTCTTCGTATGCGCTGGCGCTACCGGTCCGCAGATTGAAACATTCGCTTGGTCGGGATGCAATGCGACTACGAGGATCGGACTTGCTCGGCCCTCAGATCGCTTGGTCCATGCGGCGCGCAGGTTTGTTGCCGTTGGGCGCTTATCGGCTTGTACGACGACAACTTCAAGCGGGTTCGGTCCGTCGCCAAACGTGATGCCGATTGGGTCGAATTCAATCTCACTCGAATACGTCGGCGGCAGCGCGCGTAATTCCAAGTCTGAAAGAAAGACCATGCTCAATTGGCCTCGCTGAGAACACTATGACTGAGAATAAGCGTTACTGTACCGGTGTTTAGCTTGATCTCACAGTCTTACTCTTCGGCCACACTCACAGAGAGCTGTCCCAAACTCTTTTCAAGCACCAGATCGCGGCGTTCGGCGCGGCTGATCCGGCAGACCGTAACCAAACTGGAGGTGCTGACAATTGAAGACTGCGCAAATGGTGTTGCACCGCGTGTGATGAAGGTCCTACTTGAGCCGCCGGACGTTCTTCCAGGCCCCGTCAATAGTGCAGAGATTATACCGATCACGAAAGTATCCGGGCCTGAATCACCAATACACAACAAATAGCAGTCGCGCCTCTTCGTGGCAAATCAAATCATATCCTGCTGACTCTCCTCATCCACTAGACTTTGCCGCGAGCAGCGCAACTGCCTTCCGGTAGCGCTTTCAGCTATAATGAGCGTGTTGATTCATCACCTGGAGCGCGACGCCGCTCCAGCTGGAGGTTACAGTAGACTGTTGAAGAGATTATGCGCGTGGTCGACGAATTGAATGACGAGGAGCGTCGGCTATTGCGCCAGCATATTGACCAGCGCTCCGAAAAGCCGGCTCGGTTGACACCAAAAGAACGGACGCGGCGACTCAATGCGGCCTTTGACGCAATGAGCGAAGGCTTGACTCAAGCGCAGCTCGACGAGATGACCGCGGCCATGACAGAAGACTACATCGAACCCTGGGATGAGTCCGAACGGACCCAGTGATCTATATCCTGGACATCAACGTTATTGCCGACCGCTTTAATCGCTTACCGCAAGTCCTTGACCGCTTGAACCGCGTCGGCGAAGCTGGGCACGTCTTGGGCCCGTGTGATCCAGTCCGGTATGAAGTCTTGCGCGGATTGCTCAAAGTCATTGCCACGCAGAAATTCCGTTTTTTCCACGAAACAATTATGCCCTTGATGGATCGCCTGGCGCTGATCGATGACGATTGACAAGTGGCCGCCCGATTATTGGCGACCATGCGGAATCAGGGGAAACAATTCTCCGATGTCGATCCACTCATTGCTGTCTTAGCCCAGCGTTTGAACGCGGTTGCGGTGACAGGTGATGACGACTTCGCAGCACTATCGATCCAGCGCGAAAACTGGGCACTGCCCCATAAATGTCTATGACACCTGACACGAAGGTTATTGCAGTCACACGAAGGGAAACCAGGCGGGGGATCCGATGTGGACGCTCCAGACAGCCGGCGGGGACCGAATCAATGTCTTCAATAACACGCCGGAGCGGCATATCCACACCCGTGCCCGCAGGGCAGAACTGAGGGCAATCCCATACTTTTGCCAACACAGAAATTGTCGCAAATAGCCGCGTGATCTATGATTTTGAACCGCGGTATAAAACCAGAAGGCTCGCCGTATATGTCGCGAGCCTCCTAGAGACGTATTCCAGCTGTCTTCCCCTAACCCCGTCTATTCAGAGCGGCCTAGGGGTCAGTGTCGGAGCCTGCCGACACCCATTTGCAAGCTTACCACATAGCGACAGACGCTCCCAAGCGCGGCTTGCTCGCGGCAATCCGGAGATTCCTCTTCGGATAATCAGCACCTGATCTTTGCCATCTCTTACAGCAGTTCGCCTGCTGTTGCCTGAAGCTCGCTGATACGCGATACTTCGCTCATTCATCTTTGGTTGTGTAGAAAAAGCCAGGACCCGGCATTGGCGGGTCCTTGGGGCCGATTGGCCTCCCTCGACACGGTCCGTTCGGAGCAGTCCGAGGGCCAACACATGTTGGTAAACGTTTTATACCACGAACCGAGGCGAATGTAGTTTCGATCCCAGAGAAAAATAGCATCGATTCGGCGCTGCCGCTCACCCTCACCGGCTGTAAAGGCATCCACCGCGAAAGCATAGCGAGGAGAAGGCAGATGGCCATCGATGTGAAGGTGATCAAGGTCACGCGGTCGGAAAACCGCTACGGCAAGCCGATGTGGATTCTAAACACGGCTGGTGGAGACAGCATTTACGTTTTCGCCAACATGCTGGAGGGGCGCCCTGGGACAAATCCAGGTATCGCGTCTTATTCGAGGAGATGGAGAACCAGCAGGCGGACCGCTGGCAAACTTTCCCGATTCTGGCTACTGCCACCGAGAAGGGCAAATACCTGACCATCATTTCCTTGCAGGCGCCAGCGCCGGACGCTAGGCCGGACAGAGCGCCGGAACTGGAGAATCTGTGGGAAGTATACGGCCCGCGCTGGTGGAGCGTGTTGCATTCGCTGGGCGCCGAGGACACCATCGTCTTCGATATCGAGACCACCGGGACAGAAACGGATCTGGATGAGGCAGTATCCATCGCCTTGCGCAGCTACGCGTCGCCGTCTAGCGCGCCGGTCAAGTATCACAGCCTGATCGCGCCGCGTTTTCCGGAAAAGCTGCTTGAGCGGAATGCGAAGGGGGAGTGCGCCTACAACATCCATGGCATCCACCCGAGCGATCTGGCGGGTCAGCCGCCCTTCCCGGCCGTGCACCAGGCGCTGTGGGAGATCATGTGGGAGAAGAACTGGGTGTGCTGGAACACCGACTTTGATGTGGCGCTGCTGGACAGCCTCTGCCTGCGCCACCACCTGCCGCTGATCCCGCGCAAGCGGGTGCTGTGTGCGATGAGGCTGTTGTCGCCACTGGCGGGCAAGTGGGACGCGGGCCACAGCGCCTACCGCAAGGCGAAGCTGGAGGAGATGGCGCAGGTGATGGGCATGGCCTTTCCCGACGCCCACGATGCGGCGGCCGATGTCAAAATGACGATTGCAGTGATGCGCTGGGCTTACGCCGAGGCGCATAAGCGGGCGCGTGTCTGATGGGCGACGTGTCGTATCGAATCGCGGCGATCGGGCTTTCAGCCAGGACGTCCACCCCCGGATTCCCAGCATTGGCGCGGCTTTCCGGGCGTTATGATAAGAATTTACACGCAATAATCTGTCAAAATTCACATATCCATAATGTTTGACACTCCTGGAAAATGAGTATTCTGGTGGAGAAGACGCGCGGCAGGTATCGTCAATAACGGACCTGCAAAATTGACGATCTTGCCGCAATTTGGTTCTTCTAATGCGCTCTTAGCAGCAATTCAATTGCCAAAGCTCTCCATCGCGGTTGGCCAATTCAGTCATCAATGATTTCAAGATTACGCTTTTGCAAGTGTATTTTGGCGGTATCTGCTGGGGGTTTCGCCGGTGAAGCGTGTAAATGCCTGGGTGAATCCACTAAGACTATTGTAGCCAACATCCAGAGCTGTTTCACTCACGGGGGAGTCGGCAGCTAGCAACTCCATAGCGCGCATCATACGCGCTTTATGCAAGAACTGGTACCAAGACTGACCGGTCTCCTGATTCATGCGGCGGCGCAGGGTGCGAGCGGATAAATTGGCGACTTTCGCTACATCGTCGAGACGCGCTTCACGCAGATTCGCCAGTGTGTAATCTATCGCTAAGGTGAGCGCTGGTGACTTTGCGAGAGGCAGGCGAAAGGGGTGTTCCTTTGCCATCCACTCATGACACAGCGCGGCCATCGTTTGAAAAAAGAGATTGGCAGTGAGGTCATTAGGATCCCTGTCAACGCCCCAACGCACACTGTGCAGAATCATTTCTCGAAGCAGAGGCGGTACTGAAAAGATCCGGCACTTGCTATTCGGCACGCCCGGAAAATCGGGATCAAAGCAGATCGTCCGCAGCGAGACTCTTGTCATAAAGTCGGTCGAGTGTGGTACGCCGCTTGGCATCCAGACAGCCCGCAGCGGTGGCAAAAGAATTTGCGTTGAGTCCACCTTGATATGCAATATGCCGCGAATCGCATAAACCAGGTTGTGACGCAAATGACTATGTAATCCGTGCGTTCGTTTTTCGGAATCAATGGCGTAGCAAAAGGCTGGCGCTTGCGACCCGTCAATTTCAGGATCAGGATGGCCCATCTCATCTCTCGCTTTCATACTCGTTTCTCTACCGTAATCTACTCCATGTGACCGTTTGGAACAAATACTTGTCCGAAATATGCGAGACGACATATAGAATTGGGAATATAGTGTAAGAAGCCTGATGAGATTCTTGGCAACCTTGATCTAGCTTAGGGGCGAAAATCATCATGCTCAATCGGCGATCAAACAGACTTCTTTGTCGGTAGCGAGAAGCAGATTTGGGACTGTGAATGCGCAGTTTCGGGATTGGCTCATCTAGGTCGGATGCAACTCACGGAGTTCGTCAAGGGGCTACAGTCATGCCAACAGTGCGCGTCGATCTTTTCAGCGACAACCTCGCCAAGCCAACACCAGAGATGCGGCAGTTTATGTGTGAGGCTCCGGTCGGCGACGAAACGAAACATGAGGATCCAACCGTCAATCTCCTGCTTGATATGACGATCGATTTGTTGGGCAAAGAAGCCGCTGTGTTTATGCCAACAGGGACGATGTGCAATGAGATTGCCTTTGCAGTCCACTGCCGTCCCGGCGATGAAATCTTTATGGATAAAACCGCCCATCCGCTCCACTATGAGGGCGGGGGACCCGCGGCTCTGGCCGGTGTGTCAATCCAGGCGCTGGATGGGGATGGCGGCATCTTCTCGCCTGATCAGCTAAAATCCGCAATTCGACCGCCAAGCCGGTTCTTTCCGCGTCCGTCCTTAGTTTCTGTCGAGCAATTCAGTATGCTTGGCGGGGGAAGGATTTGGTCTTTAGAACAGATCCACGCCGTTACAGATGTTGCCCGCGAGTCCGGACTTGTAACACATCTTGATGGCGCGCGCCTCCTGATTGCCTCAGCGGCAACTGGCGTGCCTGCTGCCGCGTATGCTGCCCCATTTGATTCCGTCTGGATAAGCCTTGACAAAGCGATTGCGGCGCCGGTAGGGGCTGTCATGGCAGGTTCCAAGGAGTTTATTGAAGAGACATTGTTCTGGAAGTTGCGACTAGGGGGTAGTTGGAGACAACCAGGAATGATCGCGGCCGGTGGCGTCTACGCCCTTCAGCATAACGTTGAGCGTATCCCTGAATTGCTGAAAAACGCCAAGCTTCTTGCCAAGTTATTGCGAGGCACTCCAGGCATTGAAATTGAGCCGGAGTCCGTCACCACCGATATCGTCTTCTTCGAAATAACGGATCCCGATATGTCAGCCACCGCATTTCAAAAACATCTTCTGGATGAATGCCAGATTCGCGTTAGCGTTATGGGACCACAACTTGTGCGTATGTGCATGAATCTGGACATTTCGACCGAAAACGTCCGTGAGGCTGCTGCGTCAATCCGAGAGGTTTTCACTAAAGCCGCTGCTACAACAGGACAGATAGCGTGAACGGTTTCGATTGCCGGCGGCAAAACATAAGCGCTTTTTAGCAAGGAGCAGATTATGGACTAAGTCGACTGATTGTTCGATTCCCTCAGCAAGGGAAAGTTTATGAAGGAGAGAAACACAATGGTTTCAAAAAGAGAGTTCAAAAGGAAAGCAGTTCTGAGTCGGCGGGAGTTTCTTAAACTTTCAGCTGCAGGCGGCGGTTCGCTAGCAGTCACATCGGGACTTGGTGGCATCCTGCTTGCTAGAACAGCTCCAGTCTTTGCCCAAGGAGATTCGAATTTGGTAGCGGCTGTAGGCGCCGAGCCGCCTAGCCTGGATCCGCAGGCTATTGAACAACGGATTCCTCAGATGATTACTTGGAATATCTACGAGCCGCTTATCGATCGTGACGAGCAGGGACTGCCTATACCATGGTTGGCAGAATCCTGGGAACAAATCGATGACACGACGATGCGTCTCAAGTTGCGCGAGGGTATCTCGTTCCACAATGGCGAAGCTTTTAATGCAGATGCTGCTGTCTACAGTGTGAATCGCATTGTTGACCCGGAACTGGCTTCTCAGTGGATCGGAGTCGTCGGCACCATCAAGCAGGCCAGCAAGGTCGATGACATGACCATAGACATCGAGACGCATGATGTGGACCCAATCTTGCTTGGACGCTTGACCGCGCTGGCAATGATGGCGCCTGGGTGGACGCAAGAGGTTGGTGATGAGGTTTCTTCGACAACCAATGGCACTGGCGCATACAAACTAAGCAACTGGCACCGCAATGTCCAGGTAGAATTGGAATCCAATGAGGACTATTGGGGGGGCGCTCCGAGCATCAAGTCAGCTACCATACGCATTATTGGTGAAGATTCCACGCGTTTCCAATCTGTCAAGACCGGCGAAATTGACATATACCTTGGCCCTTTGCCCGATCACTTGCCAGAGTTGCCGAAGTTCGAGGCTCCGTTAGCGCAGGAATTCTCCATGGTTCGGCTCAGCAACTTGGAAGGCTCAAGGATTGGCGATCCGCGCGTTCGTCAGGCGATGAACTATGCTGTCGACAAAGAACTGATCCTCCAACAGCTGCATGCTGGCTTGGGCACGGTCTCGCCGGGTCAGCTTTCGGCCCCGGGGATGTTTGGATATAACCCCAACCTGGCGCCTTATCCCTATGACCTGGATCGAGCCAAATCCTTGCTCGCGGAGGCTGGCGCCGAAGGGTTAGAGGTAGACTATGTTGGTCCAAAAGGCAGGTATGCCGGTGATGCCATATTGAACCAAGCCATCGCAGAAATGCTGGAACAAGCTGGCTTAAAGGTCAATCTGAACCTCCTTGACCCTCAATCTTGGGTACGATTTGGCGACCGAAACCAAACCCCGGTTCCGCCGTCATGCTGGTACCTCGTGCACTCCAACAGCCTCTTCGACGCGGATCGGACCGTTTCTAGTTACTATACTGACGAGAGTCCGTTCTCGGCCTATCACAATGACGAAATTCGTACATTGTTCGAAGCCGGGCGGGTAGAATTGGATGTTGCCGAACGTGAGAAGATTTACCATCGGGTATTCGAGTTAGGGCGTGAGGATCCTCCGGCTATCTTCATGTTGCAACTCGTTGATCTCTGGGCCTTGACTGAACGAACCCAGTTCAAACCGCGTGCCGATGGTCGCTTCATAATCCGCACCATGTCGCTGTAAACACAAAACGCTTGGGAGGGCTGCGATACGGTCCTCCTTAAGCGCATTTTGCGAAAGCATCGTCTGTGAATTAGGAAAGGAAATACTGATGCTGCGACTACTCCTAAAGCGGGCGGTGCATTCCTTCTTTTTGATTACCGCAGTCGTGAGCGTTGTGTTCCTGACCACGTTTGTCATTGGTGATCCAGTACGCGCTTTACTTCCGGCAGAGACACCTGAAGAAATCGTTGAAAAGTATCGGGAAGAGAGAGGCTTCAACAGACCGGTTCTCGTTCAATACATAGATTATATGAGCCATGCCTTCGTTGGTGACTTTGGTGACAGCTGGTGGCAACGAACGCCGGCGTTGCCCATCGCGTTGCGCCCACTCCCGGCAACATTCCAGCTTGGTATTCTTGCCATGACCCTTGCAACTTCGCTGGGGATTCCGATTGGCGTGTATGCCGGGATGAAGCCCGGCTCTTGGGCAGACCGTTTGGCGACCGTGACCTCATTATTGGGTGTGTCAATGCCACTGATTTGGCTCTGTCCGATGTTGGCGTTTATTTTTGCGGTTACGTTGGGATTATTGCCCACGGCGGGATACGGATCCTGGCAGCATATGGTCCTCCCAACTATTGCCCTGGCCGCTTTACCATTGGGACGCATTGTGCAGATCACTCGAGCCTCAATCATAGACGAACTGGTCAAGCAGTACGTCACAACAGCCCGCGCCAAAGGGCTGCCGTATCGCCGCGTCCTGGTTCAGCACGTACTCAGGAATGCCTTGCTCCCAGTCATTACCGTTTCCGGATGGGAATTTGTTCTGGTTGTCTCTGGCTACACAATCATCGTTGAGGCCGTGTTTGGCTGGCCGGGTGTCGGTTGGATGCTCTTTAGCGCGATACGAATCCGCGATGTGCCCTTATTGGCTGCAACCGCATTTGTGATCGCGGTCGTGGTTGTTGCGATCAATTTCGCTATTGATATTCTCTATATCATCGTGAATCCCTTGATTCGATACGAATAGTTCAATTCTTATGAATGGATAATGATGACACACGGTTAGAGGTATCTTATGACCACAGAACTCACTGATGATGATGTTACTCAAGCCAGGTCTGTGAACTTCCGCGACAAGGACCTGTATAGACTGTTACGGACACTTTTTCATGATCCTTTTTCGACGACGGCTGCCATCATTCTGATTGTTTTGGTGATAGTCGCTATTGCCGCGCCGGTTCTCTCCCCGTTTGATCCTACGGCTCAGTCTCTGCTGCGGCGGCTCACACCACCGGCCTGGGTAGAAGGTGGCTCTGAAGCAAATCTACTGGGTACGGATTTGCTGGGCCGCGATATGCTCAGTCGTATTATCTACGGCACTCGCATGTCCTTAATGATTGGCGTGGTAGTTGTCGTCATAGCCGGCATTATCGGAACCATAATCGGGATGCTTGCCGGGTACCTCGGCGGTCGCTTTGACGCTATCGCGATGCGCTTCATCGATTTCCAGACTGCGATTCCTTACTTTTTGCTGGCGATGACGATAATGGCTGCTATAGGTCCCGGAGCGCGGAACCTGATAATCGTACTCAGCCTTGGAAGTTGGGTAATCTTTGCCCGCCTGGCCCGGGGCACGATGCTATCTATTCGCCACGCGGTCTATATTGAGGCTGCTCGCGTGACCGGGGGCAGCGAATACTGGATTTTGGTGCGGCACGCTTTACCTAATCTCACCTCGACTATCGTGACATTGGCCACCTTGGAACTCTCGCGCGCAATCCTTACCGAAGCTGGACTGAGTTTCTTGGGACTTGGCGTCCAACCACCGAACTCGGCCTGGGGTTTGATGGTGGCCGAAGGCCATGACTATATCTCGACCGCCAATTGGTTAAGCACATTTCCAGGACTGATGGTGATGATCACCACACTGAGCATTAATGTATTCGCCACCTGGCTTCGGAAAGCCACTGATCCCGTTCAGCGTGGTCGTATGTGAGCCAAATGGATGGCAATTAGCGCCGCCGTAATCTTGCCCGTCTGGGTAACGATTTGAATACGGCATTTGCAGGTCGATCGCGAAAACTTGGCTTGATGAGGGAAGACAAATGGGACCCTTGCTTGAAGTAAAAAACCTGCAAACACAGTTTGTTACCGAAGAGGGTATTGTCCGAGCTGTTAACAACATTAGCTACGAATTGAACACAGGAGAGACTCTCGGTATTGTTGGCGAAAGCGGATGCGGCAAGAGTGTTGGAGCATTGTCGCTTTTGCGCCTCATTCCGTCGCCACCGGGGAAAATCGTGGCTGGCGAAATCCTCTTTGATGGCATTGACCTCCTGAAAGTCCACGAAAGCGAAATCGAGAGGATACGCGGCAACAGAATTGCGATGATTTTTCAAGATCCGATGACGTCACTCAATCCTATGATGCCCATTGGACGCCAGATCAGTGAGTCACTCGAACTACATCTGAAGATGAATAAGAAAGAAGCCAGAGCTAAAGCCATCGAACTGTTGGAAATGGTTCGAATTCCCTCTGCTGCCGACCGCATTGACGATTATCCCATACAGTTTTCAGGGGGGATGCGCCAGCGCGTCATGATCGCGATGGCTCTGTCATGCAACCCACAAATACTCATCGCGGATGAGCCAACCACTGCGCTTGATGTGACAATTCAAGCTCAAATCACGGATCTGGTCAATCGTCTGAGAAAAGAAATTGGAATGGCTGTCATTTGGATTACACATGACTTGGGTGTCGTAGCTGGATTAACCGATCGGGTGATTGTAATGTACGCAGGGCGCATCGTTGAAGAAGCGCCGGTTGAGGAACTATACGAGAACCCGCGTCACCCGTATACGATTGGACTACTGGGATCTGTTCCTCGCCTTGACGAAGAAAGACCCGAAAAACTGACCTCAATCGAAGGAATGCCACCCGACATGATTGACTATCCTAGCGGGTGCCCATTTTATGCTCGCTGCACATTCAGAATAGACAAATGCCTTGAGTCACCCCCCGATCTTAGGGAGGTAGGACCCGGGCACAAAGCAGCGTGCATAGTTGACGTAACCACCAGCACACTGCCAACCTCTGGCATCTCTTAGAAGACGCGCATATGAGAACAGGCATCAGAGGAGATGAACAATGGAAGCAATGGGAAACGGCAATGATACGGATGAAGTTCTCCTTAGCGTAAACAATCTGAAAGTTTATTTCCCTATCAACCGTGGCATCATTTTTCCGCGACACGTTGGGGATATCAAGGCCGTTGACGGTGTATCGTTTGATGTAAAACGGGGTGAAACGCTGGGCTTAGTTGGTGAAAGCGGTTGCGGCAAGAGCACAACCGGCCGCGCTATTGTGCTATTGGAAAAGCCCACCGCCGGCAAAGTTGAATTCCAGGGCGTTGAGATGACATCCCTTGAAGGAGAAAGCCTGCGTAAAACCCGTCGAAGAATTCAGATGATTTTCCAGGACCCATACGCCTCGCTCAACCCCAGGCTGAGAGTGCGAGATATAGTTGGCGATCCCCTAAAGGTGCACAATATTTCCAGTGACAAGGCTCTCACCAACCAAGTAAAGGAACTGCTGAATATAGTTGGATTAAATCCCAATTTTATCACTCGTTACCCACATGAATTCTCAGGTGGTCAGCGTCAGCGCATTGGTATAGCCCGCGCCTTGGCGCTACGGCCCGATTTCATTATTTTCGACGAACCTGTCTCGGCCCTGGATGTGTCTATCCAAGCGCAAATAATCAACCTGCTGGAAAACTTGCAGACTGAATTTCGACTGACTTATCTCTTTATTGCTCATGATTTGGCGGTAGTTCGACACATTAGTGACAGAGTTGCGGTGATGTATCTGGGCAAGCTCGCGGAGCTAACGGATAGAGAGCGGTTGTACAAGACACCGTTGCATCCTTATACTCAAGCTCTACTGTCGGCAGTACCCATTCCCAATCCCATCGCCGAGCGTGAGCGTTTCAAGAACCGTGTCATCTTGGAGGGTGACGTACCCAGCCCAGACAACCCGCCTAAAGGCTGCAACTTCTGTACTCGTTGTCCTGCCAAAACCCGCGTTATGGACAAAAAACAAATAGATTGTAGTCATGTTGAGCCTGAATTCAAACAAGTTGAATCAGGGCATTGGGTCGCTTGCCACCTCTATGACTGACAGTAACCCGAATCCGGGACGAGAGTACATCTTTCATAGAAGGCGAGGCGCCTTCTGTGAACAAGAGTCAGTGACAGCGATCTCTCTGACAGGGAGAGTCAAACATCATGGATATAGGAACTGGATGAGATGAACCGAACTGTTGGGATACTTGTGCAGTACAGCTGAAGGCGATTTCATGCGTAGACGAATCGTTGTCGCGAAGGGATCGCGTACGTATAGCTGCACAACCTCATGGCCCCTGTGCTTTCTGCTGTTTTACCGGTCAAACTGAACTCGAATGACTTTGCCCGTCATGGCGCACTGCGCGGATAGCGAGAGACTGCTGCCCTTGAATGCTGCATATTCTTGGTAGCTAGGGTTCCGTGGAAAGCCCGCTTGACACGGGGGCGTGGCTACCGCGGAATCTAAGCCCTAACTCTAGGAAGCGATCACTTCGACCTGCCACAGCAAGAGATTGATCCATGATATGGCGAACCGCTACAGCGTTTACAGTTATAGGGCTCTCTTATTCGTTCGTCATGGTGACAATAGGTGAGACTCGTTGCAGCGATGATCTGGGCTGCATTTAGGTTCTGCCTGACGAAACCAGCGCGGTCGGCGCCATGCTGACGCATGCCGGCGCCAACGCCTTTTTCGGCGAGAATTCGCAAGGCGGCGTTGAGTCGGCCATCCTCGACCGCGTCGGCGAGTTGCTCGGTCGCAGAATCAAGCTGATAGCCACCGATGAACAGTGCACCTCGGAAGGCGGTTAAGCGGCCAGGCAAAGGCTGGCGTCCGACGAGACGTTCGTTGGCATCATCGGTGCCAGTTGTTCCAGCGCGGCTCAGAGCGCCCTGCCCACCATCAGTGAACCGGGCCTGTTGATGATTTCGCCGCCCAATACGTCCCCCGCTTTGACGAGCACGAACACAGAAGCCGGCGCCGCCTGGCGGCCCGGATACTGTCGCATCACGCTTAATGATCGGTTCCAGGGCTTGCTGGGGGGACAATACGCCTTTCGCATTTTAGGTTCGCGCAAAGTGGCGGCCATCCACGATGGCGGCGCCTACACGGAGAGCCTTACGGGGATGCTGAGCAAGACATTCGTCAACTTGGGCGGCGAAGCTGTCTTCCCCGGCAGCGCTAACGTCTTCGAATCCGGATATTTTCGGTGCAATGTGAGTTTGATCGACGCCATCAAAATACTACGGCCGCGGTATGCCTGGCGGCAGAGGCACTGATTCATCACCACGCAAGATAGCGACCAGATTATCACGGTCGGCCTTGGGCTGAACGCAAAGATTTGGCATTTGCAGCGTGCGCTATTGCATGCTATGTATCATTATGCAAATAAGGATATACGGAGTAAAATCGCTCGCGCCTACGCGCAGCGGCTGATGACAATCACGATCATGCAGACGATCGCCAGGACAACCGCCGGCGCTAGATACAACCAGGGATGGTCGCTCATTCCCCCCTCACCAATTTACTCGCTGCAGATGATAGTAAAGCCAATCATCAAGCAAGGCTGTAACGCTGATAGGTTTGACAAGCCCTAATCCGTCCTCAGATAACTTGTAGTATGGTTGCCCTTTAGCTTTGACACATTCCACAAAACCCTTACTCACCAGGCGGCGGATCAATTTGTCACTTCGTCCGCGTCCACGGACACGCCGCCTCGGACCGTGATACTTAACTGCCCAATGCGGTATTCGGTTCGCATCTGCTTTGTATGGGTGATTCGCCAGTAAACAAGCCAACACAGGCCTTTCATCAGTCGTCATCTGCTTTATGTTCATTTTCATCCGCCCCACTCGCACGGGGCGCTATCAGCCAGCCTTGCCCTCTTCCTCGTCGAGAAAGTCATCGTCAAAGTAGTCGGTCGGCATCGTCTCATCAGGTCGGCGATAGTCGTCGATGCTCGCCCACGCGCTCCCATCAAAATACGTCCCCTTGTCGATGGGACCGTCGTCGCCGAACCACTTTTCAACGCGTTGATGGATGAATACAGGTTTCGCGCCGGCATAGCGCTCGCGCAGGCACATTGTCAGCGCCTGGACCTCCAACCCCCATGCCGACCGCAGTATGTTCGCGCCCGCATCCAAAGTGTCGATGGCCATCTGCCATTTCGCCTCCATCGCCGCGCTGACGCCTGCCGATTCATTCAATACAAGGCCCTCTATGTACGGCGGCTCGTCGTCAGACTCCGGCAACAGCAACTCGTCGAAGGTCTCAAGTTCCAAAGCCAGGTTTGGTCGGTAACATTCTCTGATGTATGGCGTGGGGTCCCATGATCGCACAACTTCTCCTTGGTGCGATTCTTTCACACGGCGATTGATCTCCCTCCGATCCATGCCGACATACCGGTCCACCGCATACATAATCAGCGCCTCGACCTTCATCTGCTCCGCCATCAGCATCAGCTTGGCGCCAGTATCCCAGCACTCGATGGCCGCAGCCTGGACGGCCAACACAGCCGTGCTCACCCGCGCTTCCTTGATCGTGATTCGCTGCGGCGCCTCCCCCTCTGCTTTCTCGCGCAGCGGTTTTTCTCGGGGCGGTCTCTGGCTCAGATCGGCGACATGCTTAATATGCAAGCGCCGGCGTTCTTCCCGCGCCTCGCGCTTCGCCTTGCGCCGCCTACTTGCTTTGCCCACCAGTATCATCTCCTGCTTCTGTCGACACAATAACCTGAGACATATAGGACGCCAGATCCAACTGGCGCGTCCACCCCTCATCCATGTCATCAATGATACGCGCGCGATTCAGCAGGCAGACCGGATGGCCCATCACATCATGCAACGCCCGCGCCAGCTCACGGTAATCGCTCAAGCGGTGCCCGTCGGCCGCATCGTAGAGGAAAACCAGAGGCCGACCGACGAGCATTTTGCTTTCGGCGCGTATCATCAACAGCTTCTCGACGTTGTAGCGCTCAGACAGCGTCTCCAACAGTCTGGTTTCGTGTTCCAGGGCCATCGAAACGCCAAACAGCGTCCGCTTTGCCTCGATCTCCAGCAATGCCTCGGGATCGTCATTCCCGCGCAGCTTCTCCAAGGCGATCTGTCCGACTTCGGCGCCCAGTTCGTCCCCGATGCGCCTCGCTTCCGCGATGGCGTCATAGATCTCCGTCCCATTCGCCAGATACCACTCCTCGGCCCACTCCACTTCCTCTGCGGTGAGCTTGTAATGCTGGATGGCTGCGTCCCGCGTGCTGGTGAGCGCCAGAGACGCCACCAGGTAGGCTTTGTAATGAGTGCCGGGCACCCGAACGCCCAAGGGGTTATCGTTTTGCATTTGCTAGCTCCAGTTTCATTGCAAGCTACGCCCGCACCCTGACTATCCACCGGTTCAGCATGGCCACTACCACTTGGCGCCGCGCGGCGAATTCTGCCTCGACTTTGTCGCGTGGCTTCGGCCCGCTCAGCTCGCCAATCCACTGGAACGACAGACGCTCGGCAGAGGGAGGTAGAAGTAGACCATCTGCGGCTCGCGCCGCGCCTGATAATGCAGCTCGGTCTCCAGGACGAGAATCTCGATGTCTTTGAACTTTCTCATTCGTCCGCCCCTCTGAAAATCAGCTCTGAGGCCAGCCTGCGGAGTTGCTTTTCTGTCGCCGATGCTTTTCGCAGGTCGGCGCGGTGTGCCTCATTGGTCCGGTTCACCAACCGCTTCAGATGGTCGAGGTCCCCTTGGTCGAATAGCGCGGGATCGCACTCCAGGAAGATGTATCTGCTCGTCGCAAAGGCCGTCCAACCTTCTCGGACAGGCTCCTCGCGGTATAGCTCCGTAAAGATCTTACGCCAGGCATCCGTCGCAGCGGGCGATAAACGGAACATCATTTCGCCCCGATCGCTCAACTTGGTTTCCATACCGGAGATTGTGACCTTCTGTGCTTTCTCCGTTGCCATCTACGACCCTCGTTTCGGTTTATGGCCAAATAGTTTCTGTCGGAAGCCTTGGAACTCCCCCTCTGACTCCCAACGCAACCTGTCACTGTTTGCCAGCCAGCGTCGGTAGCGCTCGTTGGTCTCCGCGACATTGCGCTCGACCGTCCATTTGTGAAACCTCAGCCACCTGGATCGTACACGATGCAGCCTGACTACGCCGTTCGCGGTATACATATATGGCTTCCACCACGAATGGACTACGACGGAATTAAATATCTCGTTCCAGTCCTCAGTCGGCATCTTTGACAGGCGAAAGGCACTCGTCCACGAGCCGGCATGAGTCAACTCCGACTCGTCTACATCGAGATCGATGACCTCGATATCCTTGAACCGTCTCTTTGCTTCCGGCGAAACCTCAGTCGAGGGTGTCTGCGGGCTTTTGGTCATCGCTTATCCCAATCTGGGCTTCGTCTCGCTCTTGCTCCCAGCGCTTCGCGTCTTCGAGAAATGTATCTGGATTGAAGGGAGTTCCTTCACCATCTTTTGCACGTTCTAGCGACCGGCGGCAGCTGGCCCGAAATGCCGCTAGGTCACGCTTGCGCTTCTCATCATCTCGGCCAACGACCTCGCTGAAACGAGTCCGCTTAGCCTCAGGTGTGCTCTTGGACTGTCTGCAGGGTTCGGGCTCCAATTCAAGTCTAGGCAGAATTGTACCAGCAGCAAAATGAACGGCGTACTGGAAGCTGTGGAGCGCCGCAAGATTGTCGAGGCGCGGGGCAGCAAGAATCACGTCGCTAAAATCGCCTTATTCTAGGTCGCCAAGCAGGCGTAAATTGCGCTCATTCTGTTGTGCTAAAATAGTGGTGCAAATAAGAGGAAACCGACTGACCGCTTCCTGCAGTGGCTCAGCTTCATCCCCTTGGGGCTGGTGATCCTCGGCGCCGTCGTTTGGTTACACTTCCGCCTGCGGGCTCTCGAAGTCCGGGTCGTCGAAATCCACGTCATGACCGAGGTGCTGCTCGAATAGCAGGGCTTCGAGTTCGAGCGCTCGTGATACCGATAATCGCACCGAGAGACGATTCATACGTCGCCTAAGAGCTTGCGCTTTAGGTCGGCTTCCCGCTGTCGTTTCTCCTTGGCTTCCCGGTGCTCACGTTCTACCGCCTCGGCCTGATCTCTGGCTTGTTTCTCGACGTATGCCCGATATGTAGCGTTGGCATTTTCCACCGTCCGCTCGATTTTCTCTCTGAGTTCCGGTTTTACATACCCTTTAGTGGTTTCGAGCACGATTTGGGAATCTTCCACGCTTATTTGCACGCCGGCGGGGTAGGAAGTGCTTCTGTACTGTTCGTAAAAGAGCTTTACCCAATCCGTGTTCGACGACGCCGACTGCCTGAAACGGACAATGCAGTAAAATCCGTGGGTCTCCTCTACGTCATAGTCAGTGATCTTGATGTCTTGAAAGTCCGCCATGTTCTGGTCCCTCTTTGCAGACTTAATATGCTTCTTATTATATGTGTGCGCCGCCGCAACAGATGACCTTGAGGCAATAAAAGTGCCAGTCTCATGCCATCAGCCGAACAGCCGGATTGTCGTATACACAGGTTCGTTTACTGTCCATTCGAATTGGTCATACATTCGTAGCCGTTCAGACTGCCGTGAATTGACTATCAAGACCCCGCGTGCGGCTGACGCAACCTGCGCGTTGCGATGTCTGTTGTCGACCTGCCATCCGAAGCGGTTATCTTGGGCAAGCCCGGCGGCGAGCGCGGACCTCAGTCAAATACACCTTGCACGACTAGTTCCTCCGCCAGGTGGCAACTCACCTGACGCTGATCATCAACCGCTCGTAAGGCCGGTATCTCCTCCCGGCAAATCTCTTTGGCGTAGGGGCAGCGCGGGTGAAAGACGCAACCCGATGGCAGGTTGAGCAAGTCAGGCGGCTCGCCGCCGCTAGCGTCCTGCAACCGGCCACTCCCGCGGCGGCTCACTTTGGGCACGGCTTTCAGCAGCATTTCCGTATAAGGATGCAGCGGTTGGCGCAGGATCTCATCGCGCGAGCCGGACTCGATGATCTTGCCCGCGTACATGACCAGAATGCGATCGCTCATGTAGCGGATGACGCTCATGCTGTGAGAAATGAATAGATAAGACAGGTCGAACTCACTCTGCAAGTCTTTCAGCAGGTTGAGCATCTGCGCCTGAATCGAGACATCGAGCGCGGACACCGGCTCGTCGGCAACGACCAACTGCGGGTTGATGACCAGCGCGCGGGCGATGCAAATGCGCTGTCGTTGACCGCCGCTGAAGCTGTGGGGGAAGCGCTGCAGATGGCTGACGCTCAAGCCCACGCGTTGGATGATACTGGCGACGCGCGCTTCCAGTTCGCTGCCGCGGGCGAGTCTATTCACCAGCAGCGGTTCGCCTACGCTGCGCAGAACGCTCATGCGCGGATTGAGCGAGGAGAACGGGTCCTGGAATATGACCTGGACGATCTGGCGGAACTCGCTGTTGTTGCCGCGGTTTAATTCGTCGAGGCGGAAGACCCGACCACCGCCCCGCACGATGATATCGCCGGCCGTCTTCTCGTAGAGGTAGGAGACACAACGGCCCAGAGTCGTCTTGCCGCAGCCGCTTTCGCCAATGACGCCGACCGTCTCCCCTTTGCGCACGACAAAGCTGACATCGTCAACCGCCTTGATCTCGCCAATCTTGCGCCTTAGCAAGCCCTTCTCTTGCAGCGGGAAATACTTCTTCAGATTCCGCACTTCGAGGACTGGCGCCGCCTCGCTTGCCGCCGTCACCCTTTGCTCCATCTCCCTCACCCAGCCTCATCGTACAGTAAGCAGCGGACCTCGTGCCCGGGCTCGACTTCGACCAGCGGCGGTGGAATCCTGTCACAGACGCCGCTGACGCGCAGGTCGCAGCGCGAATAAAATGGGCAGCCGGCATGGACCGCGAAGGGGTCAGGCAAGGCGCCCTCAATCGGCTGCAGCCGCTCCAGCGCGCCGTCGACAGTCGGTATCGAACGCCAGAGCGCGCGCGTATAGGGATGCAGCGGATTCTCGAAGATGCGCTCGACGCTGCCGTGCTCCATAATCTCGCCCAGGTACATCACGATGACCTCATCGGAGACCTCGCCGATGACGGCAATATCATGGGTGATGAATATGACCGCCATCTGGTATTCAACCTGAATCTCTTTAATCAGAGACAAGATCTGCGCCTCAATGGTCACATCCAGCGCCGTAGTTGGCTCGTCGGCGATCAGCAGCTGCGGATTACAGGTGAGCGCCATCGCGATCATAGCCCGCTGACGCATGCCGCCGCTGAACTGAAAAGGAAAGGCGTCGACCAGCTCCTCGGCGTTGGATATGCCGACGCGTGTCAGCAACTCCACCGCGCGTTGGCGGGCGCCCGCGCGATTCATATTGTCGATATGCAGCAACATGGCTTCCGTTATCTGATCTTCAATGGAATGCACTGGGCTGAAAGACGTCATCGGTTCCTGAAAGATCATGCTGATATCGTTCCAGCGGATGTCGCGGATGAGGTCGCCAGTGGCCGATATGTCGGCCAGGTCAACGATGTCCTTCTCGCTCTCAGCGACGCGGCTCAGCCAGATTTCGCCCGCCGAGATCAATCCCGGCGCCGGCGTCAGCCGCATCAAGGCTTGCGCGGTGACGGATTTGCCGCTGCCGCTTTCGCCGATGATGCCCAGGGTCTTGCCGCGTTTAACCTGGAAGCTGACGCCGTTGACCGCCTGTACCGTGCCGTCGCGCAGCGGAAACTCCACCTTCAGGCCGCGTACATCGAGCAGAATATCTGGCGGCAGATGACCTTGCTTGTCAACTTGGCTCATTGTTGCGCCCAGAATTTAGACACCTGAGTATGGATCGGCGGCATCGCGCAAGCCGTCGCCGACAAAGTTGAAGAGCAGCACGGTCGCCAGCACGAAGAAGGCCGGGATGAGCAGCCAGGGGATATGGAATATCGCCAGGATGTCGCGGAAGTCTTGCAGCAGGACGCCCCAACTCACTGCCGGCGGCTGCATGCCCAATCCAAGGAAGCTGAGCGCCGTTTCGTACAGGATCATCTGCGGGATCATAATGGTTACAGAAAGGATCAGATGACTGGTGAAGCCGGGCAGCAGGTGACTTATGATGATGCGCAGGTCGCTGGCGCCCGATGAGCGCGCCGCCAGGGCGTAGTCTTCCTCGCGCATGGAGAGCAGGCGTCCGCGCACCACACGCGCCAATCCAACCCAGTTCAGCAGCGCCAGGATTAGTGTGATGGCGAAATAGACATTGAGCGGGGGCCATTCCTTGGGTACAGCGGCGGCCAGGGTCATCCATAGCGGCAGCTGCGGAATGGCGCGCAGGAACTCAATAATGCGCTGAATGATGTTGTCAACCAAGCCGCCGAAATATCCCGATATGCCGCCCAGCAGCGTTCCCAGCACGAAGGTCAGCACAACGCTGACAACGCCGATTGTAAGCGAGATGCGCGCGCCGTAGACCGTGCGCGAGAAGACATCCCGCGCCAGTGAATCCAAACCGAATAACCAAATGCCAACGCGCGCTTTCTCCCCGGCTTGGCCCAAGCCAAACAGCTTGTGCCGCAGCTCAAAGATGCCCCAGAGCTTATAGGGTTCCGTCTCCACGAAGAAGCGAATCGGCAGAATCGTCTCGCGATTTTCCACAAAGGTCACGCGCCGCGTCACCGGATCACGCTCCTGCTCGACCGCATAGACGAAGGGACCGCGGAGTCCATTTTCGTCCGACCAATGAATCGTCGAGGGAGGCGCCTGCTGGTAGCGACGGAATCGAGTAGTCGTCTCGTATGGCGCGATGAATTCGGCGAAAGCCGCCATCAGATAGAGCAGAGCCAACAAGCCAATGGAGATCAAAGCCATGCGATGGCGGCGGAAGCGCCACCACATCAGCCGCCATTGGCTGGCGTAATAATAGGCTTCGTCGACCTTGCCCGCAGGCGCATCGTCAAGCGCAGCGGTCGGCGCATCCTCGGCCAGGCCGTACCGGGCGCGGATGCGCTCGCGGCGCTCCAGCAGGCTGTCATGCTGGTCCGTCATCGCGCCGTCCCCTCGAAGCGAATACGCGGATCGAACCAGGCCAGCAATACATCGGAAGCCAAGGTGGCCAACCAGATGACGGTGGCGTAAATGAGCAGGATGGTGCCCGCCAGGATCATGTCTTGCGCCAGCAGCGAATGCAGCAGCAGCGGTCCCAATGTGGGCAAACCCAGCACGATGCCGATCAAGCCCTGCCCGGCAACGATGCCGTAGACCAGCATGCCGAAGTCGCTGATCAAGGGATTGAGGGCGATTTTCACCGGGTATTTGCGCACGAGCCTCGACTCTTTCAAGCCCTTGGCGCGCGCGGTTACCACGTACTGCTGCCCCAATTGGTCCAGCAAATTGTTGCGCACAACACGGATCGTGCCGCCGATCGACGGCAGCGCCGTCAACAGAATGGGCGCCCACAAGTGCTTGGCTGTATCGATCGCTTTGTCCCAGCTCATTGGCGCGGCCAGATACTCCAGCGAGTTGATGCCAAGCGGCACAAAGTCCAGAAAGTACAGGCTCGCCCAGGCGACGATGATGGCGAGCAGCCAGCCCGGCGCGCCCAAACCGGCGAAAGCCAGAAAGGTAATGATATAGTCAGCGAAGGAGTATTGATGCGTAGCGGACAAAATTCCAAGCGGAATGGCGATGCCCAGCGACACAATCAGCGAAGATAAGCCGATGATGATGGTATAGGGCAGCGCTTCCAGCAAGACATCCACATTTTTGCGGCCATTGACCGAACGGCCCAGGTCCCGACGCACGACAATGTTTTCGATCCAGCGCAGATAACGCGTCAGGAAGGCGTCATCCAAGCCCCACTGCGCCCGCATGCGCGCGATCGTGGTTTCATCGACTTCGACGTTTTGCGCGCGCAAAGCGATGACCTCATTGCTGACGACATCGCCGGGAGGCAGCTCTATCAGAAAGAAAGTGATGATGGATAGCAAGATCCAGAGCGGAATCATAGTCAGCAGGCGCTTGACAATGTAAATGCCCACTGGCTAGCCCCTCGGGTCCCTTGCAATCCGGCCAAATGCGCCGACATCGCGCCGAAACGCTTCAAGGCAAGGTTGCATATTTGCAAACACGCGAATGCTCCTGCAGATTCCGCCCATGCAGCCTCCCCTCCCTGATGCTTCGGGGAGGGGCCGGGGGAGGGGTAAGCTTTTGCTGAACCGCGTGGCGCCGGCGCGGCTCAGCCCTTGGCAAATCCGGTTACTGCATCGTCCGATAGAAGAACTGCTCGCCAGCGCGGGAGGCGCCCATCTGCGTCCCGCCGCTGGCGACATTGCCGAAGTCGGCGCTAAAGATGGTGGGGCGCAGCACATTCTCAATCATCGGCAAGATCCATACATTGTCGTAGTGAAGCGAGAAGAGCTCGTCGACAAGCGCGAGGTCCTCTTCCGAATAGGGCACGGTTGCCTTGCGCGCCACCAGGATTTCGTAAAGGCGCTTGACTTTGGCGGGCGGTTCCGTGCCGGACGCGCCGCCGGTATCCAGCCAGGCGCGCCAAGACGCGCACCATTGCGAGCTCGTCGCGTATTCCTGGTTCATGCCCGGTCGCCACTGATAAGACTGGATCCAGTGTATTGACGCTTGCGTCTCATTGTTGGCAATCCGCTCATTCTTCACATTCGGGTCTTCCTGCCGCAATTCCGCGCGAATATCAGCGAAAGTACCCAGGTGATCCACAATCAACTCGGTAACCGGGATCATATCCGGGCGCACCGGCGCCACCTCGATGTACAGCGTGAAAGCCTCGCCAGCGGGCGACATGCGGTAACCATCGCCATCCCGCTGATCCATGCCCATGTCATCCAACAATTCATTGGCGAGATCGGGATCGAACTCCGCCGGGATCCAGGTCGGGACGCTGCCAAGACCGAGGTAGATCACATCGATAATCTCCTCGCGATCGATGGCGTGACTAAGTCCGCGGCGGAAGCGAACATCATCGGCGACAGCGACGTATGCCGGGTCATTGTTGCAGGTCTGCATGTATAGCGCGGTGGGGTCAGCATGCAAGATCAATGGAATGGTCACATAGTTGCCGGATTCTTCGTTTTCCTTATAGAGCGGAAAGTTGCTGTATTGCGTGCCGTATAAGAAATCGATGTCGCCGGCGATAGCGCCCAGGTTCACCATCTCGCCATCGCCGAAGACTTGCGCCACCAGCGTGTCAACATAGGGCAGTTGATTGCCCTCTGTATCGACCTTCCAATAGTAGGGATTGCGCTGCATGATCGTACCGGACTCAGACAATTCGGTGACCACCCAGGGACTCAACTGCGGCAGGCCGATACATTTTTCGCGCAAGATATGGAAGCGCGGGCAATCCTTGTTGTTGAACAGGATCGGCCACTCCGCCGCCGACAAGCCTTCCGCTTCCAGTTTGGCCGCCAGTTCATCGGCATCGGCATGCCCCGGATGATAATCACCGAGGTAGTGCAGCGGCTTGATCAAATCGTTGTAAGACGTCCAGCCGCTGACTGCCAGATCACGCAGGATGCCGCCGGAGGGCACATCAAACGACAGGCTGAACGTATAATCGTCAACGATCGTCAGTTCCGCGGGTGTGCCACTGGCGGACTTGAACTTGTTGGGGAAGGCGCCATACTCGGCATTGTTGTATAGGTCGTCGAAGACGAAGGCGACATCGGCGGTGGTCACCGCTGTGCCGTCCGACCACTTTAAGCCGTCGCGCAAAGTGAAGCTGAACACGGTCGCGTCATCGTTGACTTCAAAGCTCTCCGCGACATTGCCATAGAAGCCTTCGACATCAATATCCGGCGCCGCGATGATCGGCTCGACATTCATGACAAACAGCTCGCCGGAGAATCCAAATGCGCTGGTGAAGGCGGTGCGCAGTGTGCCGCCATGCTGGCCCGGTTCCCAATCCGGCAGCGCCTCTTCCGGCATCAATAAGCCGGGGCCGACAACCAATGGATTGTTCGGCAGGCGCTCCGAGAGTGGCGGCAGGTTGCCCGCTTCAACCTCAGCGCTGAGCGGATCCTTGCTCATGTCCTGGGCGACGGCAATTGCGCTGAAGACCGCCAACAGGATGACAAGAATTGTACCAATATGTGCAAATGCTTTTGTTGACATGATATTTCCTTTCTTGAATCTGAGCCCTTCAGATATTGTTGATAACGCGCCTGTCTGCAGCGCACTCCAGCGTCAGTTTTCGCTTCCGCTCCTGTTCACACATACGGATCATGCGCTCGGGGGAACACGGACGCAAACTCGACGCGCAAATCACGCAGCCGCGACTGATGTGCCGCATCGTGGACGGCATTGCGCATTTCGCCCGGGTCTTGGGCGAGGTCAACGAGCTGTTCGTAATTCTCCCCTTGATAGTAGCGCATATATTTGAAGTTGTCCTGCACGATCATCTGCCCAATGTCGCTTTCGACCGGTGTGGTCTCACGCCAGGCCGCCGCGGGCGCCGCATCGAGTAGCGGCAGCAGACTGCGCCCTTCAAGCTCTTCCGGCGGCTCGAGACCGGCGAGGGCGCAGAAGGTCGGTACAAGATCTAAGCCGTTGGAGACCACATGCCGGCTGTCGACAAGGCCCCGCGCCAGCCTGGGACCGGCAATGAGCAAGGGCACACGCGCAGCTTCGTCGTAGAAAGCAGTCTTATGCTCCATGCGATGGCTGGCATCCATATCGCCGTGATCGCTCGTGAAGACCACCACTGTCGAATCGACGAGATCGCTGTCTTGAAGCGCCGCCAGCACCCGCCCAATCTGGCGGTCGACCCTTTCGGTCAGGCGAGCGTATGCCCAGCGATGCATACGCCAGTCTTCCTCGCTGTAACGCTCGCGCGCCTTCAGTTTGAAGGGGCCGCGCGCCTGCATGATCCGAATCGCTTCCGCTTCCTCCGGCGGGATTTCGAAATTCGCCGGCAGGGGAGGGCAGACGTTGCCGAAGAATTCCTCCTTCGTCATCCCGTCAGGAATCTGCAGCGCGGCATCAAGTTCCTTTAGTTGAATACGGCCTGGCCGGGAGAGATGTCGCTCCCGCGGCGTCTCCGCGAAGTCTCGTATCGCCATGTGGCAGATGTCATGCGGATTGATGAAAGACGCGACCAACAGAAAAGGATCGCTGTGATCACCGGACAGGAACTGGACGCAATCCTCCGCCAAGCCATCGCGATCATCATGAGATATGGTCTCGAATCCGAAGTCTTCCGGCCTTAAACCCAGGGGGAAATGCGTCTTGCCGCCGTAGGCCGTTCGGTAGCCGGCGAGGCGCATTCGCCTGCCCATTGCATGTTTGAGGACTGCGGCGGGCATCTCTTTGATATGGTCGTCCATATTGTTCAGCAAGCCAATGTCGCTGCCGCGGCGGCCGGTGAATAAGCTGAAGCGCGAAGGCACGCAAACCGGGTTCATGCAATAGGCGCGTTCAAAGCGCGTGCCGCGAAGGGCGATGCTGTCCATAGCCGGCGTCCGCACATGGCGATTGCCGGCGGCGCTCAACATATTTGCATTCTGCTGATCAGTGACGATGAATAGAATATTAGGCCGGTCAGCCATATAAAATGCCTATAAGCGCTTGCTTCGATTAACTTACACGACGCCTGGCGCCGGATTCCGCCAAGCTAGTAAACGGTCTTCATTCCCAAGACTGTATCCAATCGGGCGTCGGTTTTCAAACATCTTGGCGATGACAGCGCGCGCCGATATTTGTGCCGGCGCCTGTTTCTACAGTAAGATAGCGACGAGCGAAGCGAGAGTAGCCGCAATATGATCATAGACACTGATATCCATCCGGGCGCCGATCGTCAGCGAATTCTGGATTTCCTGCCCGAGCCATGGCGCACTCGCGTCGTCAGCGGCAATGCGGGACCGGGCCACCTCGGTTATTGGAATCCCAACGGCGTGAATCGCGCTGACGCATTGACGCCCGATGGCATCTACATAACCAGCCGGCCGGACACCTTGTCCCAGTACCACTTTGACGAATACGGGATCGACTTCGGCATACTCAATTCCGGCGCCATCTCCACCGGTTTGTCGCCCGAACCGGATTTCGCCGCCGCCTATTGCAGCGCGGTCAACGATGTCTATATCAGCGACTGGCTGCCGACGGATCCACGCTTTAAGTATTCGCTGGTCGTCTCTACCGCCGACCCGGCGCAAGCAGCCGACGAAATCCACCGGCACGGGGATCATCCCGATGTCGTGCAGGTGCTAATGGCGAGCGGCGCTTATTATGGATATGGTCATCGCTTTTATCATCCCATTTACGAGGCGGCCGTGGCGCACGATTTGCCGGTGGCGATCCACCCGGGCTCGGAGGGCAGCGGCGTCTCCGGGCAGCCTTCGGTGACCGGTTACCCCGGCAGCTACTTCGAATGGCATACCAATCTGGCCGGCAGCTATATGGCGCACCTGTTGAGCTTGGTGGCGGAGGGGACATTTCAGAAATTCCCGACCCTAAGATTCGTGCTGATTGAAGGCGGCGTCTCCTGGCTGGCGCCGATCATGTGGCGCTTCGACAAGAACTGGAAAGCCCTGCGTATGACTGTTCCCTGGCTGGATCGGCCCCCCAGCGAAATTGTTTTCGAGCACGTTTACTTCACGACGCAGCCGATCGAAGAGCCGGAAAATCGCCGGCACTTGCATCAAATCCTCGCCATGTTCCCCGCTGACAAGATGCTGATGTTCGCCACCGACTTTCCCCACTGGGACGGCGATACGCCCGATTTCTCGATGCGCATGCTGCCGAAGGCATTGCTGGAATCGGTGATGTGGCGAACGGCGGCGGCGCTGTACAAGCTGCCTGCCGTTGATCCAGCTCAGTAGAATTGGCCGTTTTCGCGCCTGAAAACGTCACAGGGTAGGGCGTGGAAGCGGGTTTGCCATTGGAGCTGAATTGCATGAATCTGCCATATCGAGCTCTGGCGGGCGGGCGCCGGCGCCACCGCTCAAAAGCTGGGGTTGCGCAGTCTAGGATCAATG
Organism: Chloroflexota bacterium; assembly: GCA_011523705.1. Taxonomy (GTDB): domain Bacteria; phylum Chloroflexota; class Anaerolineae; order Aggregatilineales; family Phototrophicaceae; genus UBA6055. The sequence goes on from WTGC01000045.1 coordinate 95,972, forward strand.
ACATGATAGAGGATATCCACCAGCAAATTCATCAGCACGTAGGCTAGCGCGACAAAGATGATGCCGCCCTGGACCACAGAATAATCGCGCTCGAGTATGCCATCAAGCAGCCAGGCGCCCATGCCCGGGTAAGAGAAGACGCGCTCCGTGATCACAGCGCCGCCGAGAATTGCGCCGAATTGCAAGCCCTGCAAGGTGATGATCGGAAGCATGGCGTTGCGCATGGCATGTTTCCAAATGACGCTGCGCTCGTACAGGCCTTTGGCGCGCGCTGTGCGGATGTAGTCCGAGTTCATGACCTCCAGCATGGCCGAGCGCGTCAAGCGAGCGACGAAGCCGGCGGATGTCAAGCCGATTGTCACGCTGGGCAAGACAAGATGGCGCAAGTAGCTTCCGAAGGCTTGCCAGTTGCCGGTCGCAATCAGATCGTAGAACATGAAATTTGTGATGACATCGTAATCGACGCCGGCGCCGATTCGCCCGCTGGTCGGCGTCCAGCGCAATTTGACCGAAAAGAGAATAATCAACATGATGCCGACCCAGAAAAGCGGCAGCGACAGGCCGAGAATGGAGGCTGTTCTAACACTATAATCGATGGCGCGATTGCGTATCGTCACCGAAGCGACGCCGGACAAAACGCCGATTCCAGTGCTGATGACAAGCGAGACGATGGCGAGCTCGATTGTCGGCGGCATGCGCTCAAAGATCATGCGCCGAATCGGCACGCCGCTGCTCATCGCCAGACCCAGATCACCCCGAACGAGTTTCGACAGAAAGTTCGCGTACTGCTCGGTTATGGGCCGGTTTAATCCCCAAACGGCTTCGACCTGAGCCAACTGGCTCTTGTCCATCACCTGATTCTGCACCGTCTGGATTGGATTCCCCGGCACGATGCGCAGGGCGAGGAAGGTGAGGCTGCTCACCGCCCACAAGACGATTGGCAGCCAGATTAGTCGCTTGAGCAGGTAGCTGATCATGCGATTGCCGTCATATTCCCTGGCGGCGCAGCTTCGGATCGAGGTGATCGCGCAGGCCGTCGCCCATGTAGTTGACGCTGAGCACGGTGATAGTGATGACCAGTCCGGGAAAGACCGGCACGTGCGGAGCGTCGAAGATCAGCCGCTGACCTTCAGCAACCATCATGCCCCAATCCGGCGTACCAGGTTCGACGCCAAGTCCGATAAAATTCAGGGCCGAGGCGGTGCCGATGGCCACAGCCAGCATCGCCGATGCTTGTACGATGATAGGCGGCATCATGTTGGGGAGGATGTGTTTCCAGATGATGTGCAGGTCGGACGCGCCCAGCGAACGCGCCGCCGCGACATATTCTTCATAGACCAGCGTGATCACGATCGAGCGCGCGAGCCGCGCGAATACGGGCACCATGGCAAAGCCAATCGCGACCGTGACATTGAGCAAGCCCACGCCCAAAGTGGCCACGATGAGAATCGCCAGCAGTATAGATGGAAAGCTCAGCATCACATCCATCAAGCGCATGAGCGCGGTATCGAGCCAGCCGCCGACATAACCGCCGGCGACGCCAACGGTCGTGCCGACCGCCAAAGCGGAAAACACAGCCGTGAAGCTGGCGCTTAGAATCGGTCGCCCGCCGTGAATCACGCGCGACAAGACATCTCGCCCCAACTGGTCAGTGCCAAATGGGTTTTCAGCTGAAGGCGTCGCGAAAAGATTTCTGATATTCCGCGCCATCGGGTCGTACGGGGCGACGACTGACGCGAGGATGGTGATTAGCAAGATGAAGGCGAAGATGGCGCCGCCCAAAAGGGCGATATCATAACGCCGCCAGAAGGCGCCGATCCGCCAGGCAGTATTCTTCTCAGCTCCCATCAATAGGCAAACCTGTACTCGCCGCCAGATCACGGAGTAGAGGTTATTTTAGTATTCTGGGGTTGTACAAGGCAAATATGGCTTCATCCTCTCGGGACGATGCCACATTCGCCAAGTCTCTTGCAGTGCTATTCCGACAGCCAGACTTCGCGCAGATTGATGCGCCCGCCGGCGGTGCCAAAGGTCTCCACGTTTTGTACGCGCGCATTCACAAAGATCGGCGGCGTCAGATAACCGATGTAGATGTAAGGCAGATGATCCAGCATGAGCGCCTGGAACTCCTTGTAGACGGCCGCCCGTTCGGCCTCTACGGCGGTAGAGATGCCCGCCGTTATCAGCGAGTCAATTTCGTCAGCGACTTCAAGCGCCTGATGCTGCGTTTGGCTGCCTTCGGCGCCGGCCCGCGCCATCAGGATCGCCTTGCCATGCGGGTCGGGCACGAAGGTGGAGCGCTGATTGATGCTCAATTGCGTTTGACCGTCTCCGACCTTGCCCCAGAATGAACCAGTGTCCAGGCGATCGAGAGTGACATCGAATCCAACCGCCTCCAAGTCGGCGGCGATCAACTCCGCCAGCTGCGGCCAGAATCGATTGTTCTCGTAGGCGACTTCCAGCGGAATCGGCGTCTCCATGCCCGATTCTGCGATCAGTTCGCGGGCTCGCTCCGGATCGTAGACGCTGATTTCGCGCCCGGACTCGTCAAATCCCAGGTCAAGCGGACCAATCAAGCTGGCCGGTCTTTCCGCGAAGCCATTCAAGCCGGCCTCGATCAACACATCGCGGTCGAGCGCGTAGTTGATCGCCCGACGAATGAGCACGTTGTCCAGCGGCGCCATGGCGACGTTGGCGCCCGCGAACAAGTTGACCAGCGGCGCCCCGACCTCGACGCGAATGGTGTCCGAGTTTTGCAGGCGCGGTACCGATGTGAAGGGCGCGTAAAGGGTCATATCGATTTCGCCCGCCTCCAACGCGGCGAGGATAGCCGCTTCATCGGGGAAAGCGCGGATAACAATCTGGTCGATGTAAGGCCGACCAGCCCAGTAATCCTCATTCGCCGCCAAGACCGCCTCTTGACCCGGCACGAAGCGCTCGATCTTGTAGGGACCGGCGGCCGACATGTTCAGCCCGACTTCCGTGCCGTATTCGTCCAGAGCCTTCGGGCTGATGATGATGCCATCAGGGCGGGAGAAGACCAGCAATTGCGTCGCATTGGGCTGCATCAAGGTCAGCACGACCGTATGATCGTCAACCGCTTCGAGCGATTCCCAATTGCCCGTGCCCTGATTGCCGTACATATACATGCCTTCAATGTAGCTCGGGTCATCCGGGTTGATGGGGCGTTTCATGCTGCGGACAATGGCGGCGGCGGTGACCGGCTCGCCATCGTGGAAGGTCATGCCCTCGCGGATGTGGAAGGTGTAGACCAAGCCATCGTCCGATATCTCCCAGGATTCGGCCAGGCCGGGCAGAGCGCCGCCATTTTCAAAATCGGCGCGCACCAAGCCTTCGCCGATGGTGTCAATCACGTGCACGCCGCCAAAGCCGTGCCAGAACCCGATATCGAATGAATCGCCCATCGATTCGGCACCAAAAACCAGTGTGCCGCCATACTGCGGGTCCTCGGCCGTTGCCGTCCCCAGCGAGAACAGCAACAAAATGACAATCAGTGTTGCGCTGAAAGTACGTCGTCTAAACATGCGTCACAACCTTTCTCTTTTCATCACCGCTAAGATGCGATACCAACTTCAGCCTGTGGTTTCAGCTTGGTCCCTCTCTTGTACATTGTGTACAGATAGTCAACAAACTGTCCATCACTCAAAAGATTATAACGCGTATGAGTCGCATGTCAAAAATAGACGCTTTTGCAACTTCCGGTCCGTGCGCGGGACCACGCTAGAATCGGCGTGCTCGCAAACGCCACGTCCTCAACTATTCATTGAGCTGGAGGATTTCATTCGGATCAATGTCGCGATCAAAATAATCGCGCGCGATGACCCGGGCCAGCCATTCAGCGATGACATCGTAGCCCTTGTCACCCGTCTCTTCGGTCGCCAGCGCCGGGTCGCCAATATGGCCGTGTGGTGTGTGATCTTTGTAGCGGCGCGTGGCGTAGAAGATGCCGCCGCCGGTCTTGATAT
>WTGC01000082.1 GCA_011523705.1 Chloroflexota bacterium
CCCCCAACCCCCTTCCCGAAGGTCTATGTCTACGTGACCCAGCAAGCTAAGGAAGGGGGAGCACTCTCGCCGTACGCTGGGAAGTACGAGAGTCTCACTGTCATGGCGCCCGAATAACCCAATTCTGCGGTCGCGTCACCCTTCCCTAGTTCACTGGGGAAGGGCCGGGGATGGGGCGAGACGTTCGGAAAAAGGCCTATTGCAGTAGCGGACGAGCTCTACAGACTGATTGTTCGTTGCAAGGTAGGTTAGCGAACCAATTGCTGACATGTGCGTGACTGCAGCTATACCAGCAGCGGTCTCATCTGGTCGAGCGCTCGCTCCAGCAGGGATACCTCAGAGGCGAAGCAAAGTCGCAGATAACCTTCGCCCTGGGGACCAAAAGCAGCGCCCGGCGCCAAGCCGACGCCGCACTCGCGCAGAACTTGCTCGGCGAAGGCGAAACTGTCGCATACGCCATCGACGGCGAAGAAGGCGTAAAAGGCCGCTTGCGGAACGGGAAAGGTCACGCGCGGCAATTCGCCGAATGCGCATTTGACCGCCTCCAGCGCCGCCCGGTAACGCGCCGCTGACGCGCGGATGAAGGCATCACCACCTTGCAAAGCGGTGATGCCAGCGATCTGAATCGGCGCGAAAACGCAGGAGAAATTGAATTCGCTAACCGTTCCCAAGGTCTCGATCAGCGGCAGGGGCGCGGTCAGCCAGCCAAGGCGCCAGCCCGTCATCGCCCAGGACTTGGAGAAACTGTTGATGATCAGGTATTTGTCGTCTTCGGTCACTTTGTCCAGGAAACTCGGCGCGCGATCGCGATCGTAGACGATGCGATTATAGACCTCGTCGGCGATCAGCCAGATATCGCGCTCGCGGCAGAAATCGAGGATCCGTTGCTGCTCATCATCCTCCAGCATCCAGCCGGTCGGATTGTTCGGCGAGTTGATCGCTAGCGCGCCGGCATGGGCTGGGCAAGCGGCGAAGAGCTCGTCAAGATCAAGCGACCAAGCGCCATCGTGCGGGCGAATCGAAACGCGAACGACCTCGGCGCCCAGAATCTCGGCCGCGCCGGCCAAGTTGGGCCAAACCGGCGAAGGAATCACCACGGCATCGCCATCGGCGACGATGCACTGCAGCGCAAGGGATACCGCTGTCATGCCAGAAGGTGTCACGACGATGTTGTCCGGCGTGACGCTGGCCCGGTACAAGCGGTTAGTGTAGTCCGCCAGCGCGCTGCGCAATTCGACGATGCCGCGGCTCGGCTGATAAAAGGTCTGCCCTTCGTCGATGGCGTCTTTAGCCGCTTGGCGAATGAACTCGGGCGTTGGTTTGTCTGGCTCACCAAACCAGAGTGGTATGATGTCGGTTCGTCCGATGCCGGCGTTGGCCAGCTTGCGAATCAGGCTCGGCTGTAGCGCGCGCACAGCCGGTCGCCCGGCGCGTATCGTCATAAAGTTAATCCCCCTCCTGCTTGTAAAGCGCCACCGCCGCCACAATAATGATGCCCTGAATGAGACCTTGAATAAACTGATTCACGCCAAGCATCACCAGCAGATTGGCCGTGATTCCGAGAAGCAATACGCCGCCGAGCGTCCCGATCACGGTGCCCCGGCCGCCGAATAAACTGGTGCCGCCGATGATGACCGCCGTGATCGTCTGCAATTCAATGCCATCGCCGATGGCAGGATCGCCGACACCCATGCGCGACAGCCAGAGCAAGCCGGTAATCGACGCGCTGATGCTGCAGATGACGTAAACGCCGTAGCGCGTCAGTTTAACCGGTACGCCGGAGAGATGCGCCACTTCGACATTGCCGCCGATGGCATACAAGTACTTGCCGAAGGCGGTGTAACGCAGCAATATGGCCGTCAAGATGAGCAAGGCGACAAACATGAGCGCGATGATGGGAATGGGCCCGATCTTTTGCACATAAAACATGATGAAGGGTCGGCTCGCCGAGCCAACGGGCGATGTCGAAATGCTGAGGCTGATGCCGCGCAGTATGCCCAGCGAAGCCAGCGTAACGATGAAGGGCGCGATCTTGACCTCATTGACCAGGAAGCCATGAATCAAACCGACCACCAATCCCAGCGCCAGCGTCGCCGCGATCGCCGCGCCCTGATTGGCCTCTTCGCCATTCATCACGATCGCTGAAACCAAAATCGACAGCTTCACCAGCGAGCCGACCGATAGATCGATGCCGGCGGTCAAAATGACCAGCATCTGGCCCAAGGCGACGATGCCCAAAAATGCCGCTTGGCGGGCGACATTGGTCAGGTTGCGCACGGTCAGAAATCGCTCCGACTGCGTAGCGCCAATGATAATCAAAACGATAATGAAACCGTAGACGGCGAAGATTGGGCCGTAGCGCCGCAGAAACAGCCGTTGGGAATCGGTCAAGCCAGCGCCTAGCCGCATCGGTATATTCATGAAACTTTCGCCTTGGCGCCCGCCATCGTGGCCAGCTCAATGATGCCGGCTTCGGTCGCTTCCGCCTGCGCCACTTCACCAACGATGCGGCCGTCGTTCATGACCAGAATGCGGTCGCTCATGCCGATCACCTCGGGCAATTCCGATGAGATCATCACAATGGCGATACCGCGGTCATTCAACTGGCGCATCAGCTTATAAATCTCGAACTTCGCGCCGACATCGACGCCGCGCGTCGGCTCATCCAAGATTACGATGGCGGGATTTGTCTCCAACCACTTCGCCAGCACCACCTTTTGCTGATTGCCGCCGCTGAGGTATTGCGCTTCCTGGTCCGCCGAGGCCATGACGATTGACAGGCGCTCCTTCGCCTCCTCGACGACCTCGTCTTCCGCCTGGCTTTGCAAAACGCCGAAGCGCGTGACCCGAGAGAGAATCGGCAGGGTGATGTTGACGCGCACCGACAACGATGTGAACAAACCGTGCGACTTGCGGTCTTCCGGCACCAGCACCAAGCCCGATTCAATCGCCTGCGC
>WTGC01000083.1 GCA_011523705.1 Chloroflexota bacterium
CCATCGCGCCGGGCTTGGTGCAGACGAAATTCGCCCAAGCGCTTTGGGGCAATCCGGAATTGCTCAATCCGGTCTTGGAACAGACGCCAGCGGGGCGAATCGGTCAGCCGCGTGATATCAGCGGCATCGCGCTTTATCTGGCATCATCAGCGTCGGACTATACAACCGGCGCCGTATTTGTCGTCGATGGCGGCCTCAGCGCCCAGTCGATTTAATCGAAATCAACAACACGAGTGGGCGAGCCACCGGCTCGCCCGTACACACTTTTCATGCCAATTGGAGATTCATTCAATTTGCGATAGTGCTCATTACTTGCACTTGACTTCTGAGATTCCTGCTCAGCGTTCGTCTTCGTCTACGGCTTCGTCACCCGGCTCAATATCCGCCGCCGCGCTTTCAAGCACGAGCGCAGCCTCAATCGCATCCTCTGCGACGTCGGACTCGTTCATCGAATCGAGCATAGCGTCATGCTCAACATTCTCTTCGTCCGTGGGCGGCCTTGTCGCCGAGTGCCCGACCATCGTTATCTTGCCATCAATGAAGGCGCCTTCTTCCGTGGTTAATGCCGACGCGCTGATATCGCCCCAGATTCGTCCCGTTCGCAGAAGCTGCACCTTATTGCCGGTTATATTTCCGCGCACCGTACCGGCGATCGAGATGTTGCGGGCATGGATATCGGCATGGATATCAGCTGACTCGCCCACCAGAATATTGCCGCTGACCTCTAGCGAGCCGGCGAACTGACCATCCATACGCACATTGCCCGAACTGACAAAACTGCCTTCGAAGCTTGTGTTTGAGCCGATGACCGTGTCGAAGCCGACTGGCCGACCGGAGGGCACCTCCGGCGCCGACTCCTGCGCATCCACTTCTGTTTGCCCGCGCCGATTGGCGAAAAACGCGCTCATGCTCTTCCCTCGTCTGCTCAACTTGCTTGCGGTTCATCGCAGCGTTCCGAGTGCGCTGCCGCGAAAACTGCCAAATTGGCTGCGAAGTAGTTACCGTTTAATCGGACCGGTTCGCGTGAAGGCGAAAATGATCCAGGACCGATAGCTCCCGCACCTGCTCAGCCGCTCGGTAACTGCTGCGCACCAATGGTCCGCTTTCCACCCACTTGAAGCCCATTTGCAGCCCCGTCACGCGCAACTCGGCAAACTCGTCCGGCGTATAATAGCGCTCAATCGGAAGATGACGTTTGCTCGGCTGCAAGTATTGGCCAAGCGTCAGAATGTCGACGCCGACAGTCACGAGATCAAGCATCGTGGCTTTCACTTCATCAAGTGTCTCGCCCAAGCCCAGCATGATTCCACTCTTGGTCAGAACCATGTCGTCCATCTGTTTGGCCTTCGCCAGCGTCGACAGCGCCCAGTCATATCGATCTTGCGGCTGCACCTTCTTGAACAGACGGGGCACGGTTTCGACGTTGTGATTCAGGATTTCCGGCTGAGCGTCCATCACCATTTTCAAGGCGAACTCGCTGCCCTTAAAATCGGGGATCAGCACCTCTATTGAACAGCCAGGCTGCAACTGGCGAATCCGCCGAATCACCATGGCGAAGAGCGGCGCCCCGCCGTCCGGACGGTCGTCGCGATTGACGCTTGTGATCACCACGTGCTGCAATCCCATCGCGCGCACACTCTCGGCGATGCGGTTCGGCTCGCCCCAATCAAGCGGGTTGGGCATGCCGGTCTTGATATCACAGAATCCGCAGCTGCGCGTGCAGGTATCGCCCATCATCAGGAAGGTCGCCGTGCCCTTGCCCCAGCACTCACCGAGATTGGGGCACTGCGCCTCTTCACAGACGGTGTGCAAGGTCTTGCCGCGCATGAGCTCGCGCACCCGTTCATAGGTTTCGCCAGCGGGGGCGCGCACGCGGATCCAGGGCGGTCGGCGCCGCGGCGCCTTCGGATCCGGCTGCCAATCAACTGACGTTGTCACCGGAATAAGATCGGGCTGAATCGTAATGGACACGCGTTTCCTCTGGCTGATGCGTTTCCTCAGTGCATCTCATTATATATCAGACAGCGAAGGCATTGCTATAGCGCGCGCCTACTGCCGTCCGCGATGTCGGTTCCAGTCCGCCCATGTGTTATTCTATGAGAGAGTTCCCAGACACTCGGGCGCTGCAATGAGGACCATCACGCTCAAGGATGTGAGCAAGACTTTCTACGACAAGAGCCGCAAGCTGACGCCGGTTCTGGCGATCCGGGATTTCAACCTGCGCGTTGACGATGGCGAGGCGGTGGTGCTGCTCGGGCCCAGCGGCTGTGGCAAGACCACGCTGCTGCGCCTGATCGCGGGGCTGGACCAGCCGGACAGCGGCGAAATCTTCTACAACGATCTTCCCCTTGACGAGATCCCGATTGAAGACCGTGGCATCGGCATGGTCTTTCAGAATTATGTATTGATCCCGCATTGGGAGAGCCGCAAGACCGTAGGCTTCTTTCTGCGCCTTCGCGATCGCGAGGAAGAAGTGCCGGCGCATGTCAATACGGTCGCCAAAATCACCGGCGTCGATATTGAAAACTTGATGGGGCGCTTCCCACGGAATCTTTCCGGCGGGGAAAAGCAGCGTGTTTCCATCGCTCGCGCCTTCGCCCGCGATCTCGAGCTGCTGCTATTTGATGAGCCTTTCGCTAATCTCGACGCCAAGTTTAGAGCGCAGGCGCGCGTCGAACTGAAGCGGCTTATCCAGGAATTTAAGGTGACGCTGATCTATGTGACCCATGATCAGGTCGAAGCGATGAGCGTCGCCGATCGGATCGTCGTGATTAACGCGGGCCGCATCATTCAGTCCGGACCCTATAAGGACTTGCATGACGATCCCGATAGCCTCTTCGTAGCGGAATTCCTGGGAACACCGACCATCAACGCCTTTTGGGGGCGCGTCAGCGATGGCGAGTGGGACGGCAGTTATATGGGGCGCGCCGCCCTGCCCCGCCCGCGCCCAGACGGCAGCGAAGTCATCGTTGGCATTCGCCCCGAACACATCAAGGTCTGCGATAAGAGCGACGGCATTCCCGCGACGATTGAACGCGTCATTCCCTTCTATGCCGAGCAATATACGTTGCTGGAGGTCTGGCTGCGCAAGCGCCGCTGGCGAATACAGGTGCCGCTGCACGAGCGTTTCCAGCCCGGCGAAACGGTTCACTGCCAACTGGACTGGGCGCGCGCGCTCTTTTTCGATGCCGTATCAGGCGACCGCATCCGCTAATCAAATCGGACCAAATCCTGAAGCGCTTCCAGCGTAGAGGGCCCTATCCCCGTAACCTGGTCCAGATCTGCCAGCGTGGCAAAAGGACTCACCAGCTCCCGGTGTTCGATGATCCGCTGAGCCGTCACCGGGCCAATATTTGGCAGCGCCACCAATTCATCCAAAGTCGCAGTATTCACGTTGACCAGGCGGCCGCCCGACGGCGTTGGCAAGCCGCCGTCGCCGCGATTGGAATCCATGGACGGAATATGCACCTGGTCGCCATCGCGCAGGATACCCGCGAGATTGACCCGATCCCTGTTCGCCAAGTCTGTGAACCCGCCAGCGGCCGCCACCGCATCGGACACCCGGCTTCCGCGCGGCAGTATGTGTTGCGTTCCGCGCCGGCCGACTTCGCCGGAGACGTAAACCAGAATCGGCATTGGCGTCGCCGTAGGGGCCGGTGTCGCTGTCGGCGCCGGCGGCTTGATCGTGATATGGATGGGCTCAGGACGAGAATAGAGAAGCAGTAGGCCGCTCAAGGCAACTAAGATGACCAAAAGCGCAATTGCCACAATCGCCGCGCGCGATGACGACATTCAAAGAACATTCCGACACATTACCTTTTCGTGTCGGTATTTTACCATGTTTTGAAAAGTTTCAGGATTGCTTTTCCACCCAGACGGGCAGATGCCCCAAGGCGACGATGTCGTACCATTGGGCGCGATCGCCTTCAGTGAATATCGCCGCTTCCGCCACGACCTTGGCGCCGGCCTTGTCCATAATGAGGCGCATGCCCTGCAAGGTGCTCCCGGTCGATATGACGTCATCAATGATGGCGATTCGCTTGCCCGCGACCAACTTGCGATCCTTTTCATCAAGGAACAGCGTTTGCGGCTGGCCCGTGGTGATGCTCAGCGTTTCGCTTTGCAGGGCGTCGCCCATATAAGGTTTGTGCGTCTTGCGCAGCACGACGTATGGCAATCGCAATTCGGAGCTGATGGCGTGCGCCAAAGGGATCGACTTCGCTTCGGCAGTCACCAGTACCTGAATGTCGCGCCCAGTCAGCATCTGCGCCAGTTCCGCGCTGGCCACATTGACAAATTCGTAATCGCCCAAAATATTGAGAATCGCGATTTTGACGCCCGGCTTGATCTCCATCAGCGGCAATTTGCGCTTGACGCCGGCAACCTCTACGGAATGAAATTCTTGAGCCATTGGGAATTCCTCGCAGGCCAGAACTGCTCGCCCAGTTGATTATATCGCGCTAAAGCCGCCTGCCAAATCGCTAGGCCTTGGCGGCATTCTGTTTCCCGCTGGCATTGACAAGATCGCTCGCGACGCCGTTGACAATCCGGCCGTCAACGAGCGTGAGCACGCGATCCATCTGCGCAGCCAGCGACTGATCGTGCGTGACCATGACCACTGTCGTTCCGTTGTCATCACGTATCGTCTTCAGCGCCTGAAGAACCGTCTCGCCAGAATGCGTGTCCAGATTGCCGGTGGGCTCGTCAGCCAGCAATATGGGCGGATCATTCGCCAAGGCGCGGGCGATGGCGACGCGCTGCTGCTGCCCGCCGCTCAGTTCGCTTGGACGGTGTTGATAGCGGTCGCCCAATCCCAACATTTCCAGGAGCTCGCGCGCGCGATCAAAGGGCTTGTGCCGCGGCGCCTCGGCAAATTCGATCGGCAGCGCCACGTTTTCCAGCGCGGTCAAGGTAGGGATCAGGTTGAAGAACTGAAAGACGAAGCCGATCTTCTGATTGCGGATGTCGGTCAGTTGCCCTTCGCTCATTCTTGTGATATCAATGCCGTCGATTTCGATCGTGCCGTCGGTCGGGCTGTCCAACCCGCCGACGATGCCCAAGAGCGTACTCTTGCCGCTCCCGGAAGGACCAACAATGCCGACCATTTCATTCGCATAGATGGCCAGATCGACGCCGCGCAAGGCTGGTACAACATGCGTTCCCAGCTTGAGATTTCGCGTGACCTGCTCGGCGCGTATTACTGCTTTGCGCATCGCGTTCGTTTCTCCTGACGGCGCCAATTGCAATGTCATCTATTACGAATACGCCGCGCGACCGTCGCGCTGACATACAGATTGAACTAGCGGCGGCGATTGGCTTGCCAGTTAGACCTCGTTGACGATGCTGAATATCATCGGGCGCCGTTTGGTTTCGTTATAGATGAGTTTGCCCAAGCTCTCTTCGACCAGGTTCTGGCGTTTGCCGTTCAACCGCCGGCTGCGATTGACCACGTCAGTGATGTTGTCGCGAATCTGATCGAGGAAATCTTCGGCGTCTTTCAAATATACGAATCCGCGCGAAACAATCCGCGGCTCGTCAATCAGTTTGCCGCTTCTCTGATCGACATTGACGCTAACCAGGACGAATCCGTCCTGCGCCAGAATCTCTCGATCGCGAATTACCGCTCGTCCGACATCGCCGACGCCGCTGCCATCGACAAAGACATAGCCGCCCGGCTGACGCTCGCCAACTTTAATCCCGCGCGCGCTCAATTCGACGGTTGTGCCGTTCTCCACCCGGATGATGTTATCGGCCGCTACGCCGTTATCAGCCGCCAGTTTGGCATGCAGGTGCAAATGCCGGACCTCGCCATGAACCGGCATCAGGTGCCGCGGCTGCGTCAGATTGAGCATCAGCCGCATCTCTTCCTGGCAGGCATGGCCGGAAACGTGCACCGCTTCAATCGAGTCGTAGATGACATCGGCGCCCCGCTCAATCAGGCGATTGATCGTGCGATAGACCATTTCTTCGTTGCCAGGGATCGGATGCGACGAGAGGATAATCGTATCGCCCTTGCGCACATCCAGCTGGCGGTGGCGCCCGGCCGCCAATTTGCCCAAGACGGCGGAGGGCTCCCCTTGCGACCCGGTGACCATGAATACGACCTTGTGCGGCGGCAAAGCCTGGGCTTGCCCGATACTCACCAGCAAATCGTCATCGACATCAAGGTAGCCCAGCTTGCGCGCGATCTTGGCGTACTCGGACATGGTATAGCCGGTGATGCAGACTTTGCGCTTGTGGTTGCGCGCCGCGTTAACGACTTGCTGCACGCGCGAGACGAGCGAGGCAAAAGTCGCCACCATAATCCGGCCTTTGGCGCCGCGGAACACTTTATCGAGCGCGCCATCTATGACGGCTTCCGATTGCGTCCAGCCGCTTTTATCGGCGTTGGTGCTGTCCGCCATCAGCAAGACGACCCCGCGCTGCGCGAAACCGGCGAGCCTCGCGTAATCCGTCTTGCGGCCGTGAACCGGCGTGTTGTCGAACTTGTAGTCGCCCGTATGCACGATCATGCCATAAGGCGTCTCAATGCCATAACCGACGCAATCTGGAATGCTATGGCAGACGTGAAAGCTGTGCAGGGCGAAGGGACCAATCTGTATGCTGTCCCCCCCGTTGAATGTATGAATCTCGGTTGACTTCAGCAGCCGCGCGTTCTTCAATTTGACTTGCAGCAAGCCGGCCGTCAGCGGCGTGGCGTAGAGTGGGATGCCGGGAAATGATCTGATGACGTGCTGCACCGCGCCAATGTGGTCCTCATGCCCGTGGGTGAAGGCGACGCCATGCAGCTGAATATCGGCGCGTTCTTCCAGCCAGCGAAAATCCGGAATGATGTAATCGACGCCGTGCATGTCGTTCGCCGGGAACATGATGCCGCAATCAATCAGGAATCCTTCGCCATTGCGTTCGAACAAGGTCATGTTCTTGCCGATTTCGCCCAAGCCTCCGATGGGCGTAATCTTGAATGTGGGTTTTCTAGCCATGTTAGCGTTCTCTCCAAACACATACAGCCCGTGAGCCCCAAGAGCCACAGGTCTTGAATCAACGTATGGTCTTGCGTATGTTACGTGTTATCCAGTTGCTCCTCGTGGAATTCGATTTGCGATGCAATCATCGCGCCCTCTCTCCGGGCGCGCCTTGGTCAAATTTGCGTCAAAGCCTCTGACAACCAAAACACCAATATAGCATACGCGCCGGAACCCCCTTTGTCCAGCGGTGATTCATTAACTTAAGCGAATCTCCCGCGACGCCGCCTTGAATTATCACTGGGATTGAGATTGCTAGTGATGACGCGCTTGAGCAAGCATGCTTGATATCACCCATGTGCAAGGCTTCAGGCTTGTTCAAATTGCAATTCAAATGCAGCCAGTTAAGACTGAAGAAGCCGGTTTATGCGTGTTTCTTTTGTGCTATAATGGCGCGCGTTATCCAGTAGGAAAATCTAGCCGAGACTGAAGGAGGCCAGCAGGGAATGGCATACGACAATATCACAGCGCCCAGCTCCGGGGAAAAGATCAGCTTCAGCAATGGCATGATGCAGGTGCCCGATAATCCGATCCTGCTCTTCATTGAGGGCGATGGCATCGGCTACGATATCATGACCGCCAGCAAGCGGATCTGGGACGCGGCGGTAGAGAAAGCCTACGGCGGAAAGCGACAAGTTTCCTGGATGGAGGTATACGCGGGCGAGAAAGCCGCCGGCATCTATGATGGAGACTACATGCCGGAAGAGACATTCGATGCCTTCCGCGAATTCAAAGTTGGCATCAAGGGTCCCTTGACCACGCCCGTCGGCGGTGGCTTCCGCAGCCTGAACGTGACATTGCGGCAAGTGCTGGATCTCTACAGTTGCGTGCGCCCGGTGCGCTGGTACAAGGGCGTGCCCAGCCCGCTGAAACATCCCGAGGATGTGGATGTGGTCATATTCCGCGAAAACACTGAAGATACCTACGCCGGTATCGAATTCGAATCCGGAACGGAAGAAAACAAGAAGCTGGCTGAGTTTCTGAAATGCGAATTGGGCGCGACCAATTTCTTCCCCGATGCGGGCCTTGGCATCAAGCCCATCAGTCCCTTCGGCAGCAAGCGCTTAATCCGCGCCGCGATACAGTATGCGATCGATCGCGGCCGCAGCAGCGTCACGCTGGTGCATAAGGGCAATATCCAGAAATTCACCGAAGGCGCTTTCCAAAAGTGGGGCTACGAACTGGCGCGCGAAGAATTCCCGGACCAGACGATTTCATGGGACGATGTCGCTTCCAGCCACAACGGCAACGTACCGAACGGCAAGATTCTGATTCAGGATACGATCGCCGATATCATGTTTCAGAAGATGCTGCTGCGGCCGCGCGAACACGACGTCATCGCCACCACCAATCTCAATGGCGACTACCTGAGCGACGCGTTGGCCGCCGAAGTCGGTGGCGTGGGCATTGCGCCGGGCGCCAACATCGGTGATGAAATCGCGCTTTTCGAAGCGACCCACGGCACCGCGCCGAAGTACACCAACAAGGACATGGTCAATCCCGGTTCGCTGCTCTTCAGCGGCGTGATGATGCTCGAGCATTTGGACTGGTTTGAAGCGGCCGACCTGATCACCAAAGCCTACGAGCGAACCATCGATCAGCGCTACGTCACCTACGACTTTGCGCGCCAGATGGAAGACGCCACCAAAGTTCCCACCAGTGAATTCGCCACGCGGATTATCCAGAACATGGACTCCGCCTGAGCGATTCGCGCTGCCATGCGCGGCGGCTGATGCGCATTCATTTGCAGCCGAAATTCCAGTGAATAGAGGGCGGCGCCCTTAGCCGCCCTTTTTGAATTCCAAGCCCGCCCCGCCGCATTCGCGCCATTTGTCCGATTCCGCCTTTGCAATACAATGGTTAATGGACACTAGCTTACAGTACAACGCATGCAGGGCGACCGATTAGCTCAAGCTTCGGCGATCGAAGGATATTTTCGGCGCGCCATTGTGAAGCGCGAGCGGGCCTACACCGTGCCGCTGCTGTTTCTTTTGGCGCTCTTGGCGGCGGCCGCATTCGTCTTGCGCTCGCCGCTTCCGCTCGCTGCCATGTTCCCCATTGGCTTTCTCCTCATCGGTTCATTGAAGCGCAAGAGCCGGATTCAGCGCGTCAAAGCGGGGCTCGAAGATTCGATATTCACCGTCCAAGGCGACGGCTATGACATTCGGCTTGAGCCGCCGTTCCGCTTCAAGACTGGTGTTGAGCGCCTTCCAGCGACGGAGAAACAAGACGAGACCTGCTTCGTTCGCATGGTCATTGATGTGCAAGGCAAACCGCTCGTATTTGAAGAGCAGGTCGTCGCCGGCGCCTATCCGCCGCAATTGGATGAAATTGTGGGGAAATCGAGCGCGCTCGGCATCGCCGAGTTGACCAGCCTAACCGCTTATCCGGGCGCGCTCTGGGCGCTGATTGAAGGCTTTGAATCGCTCGGTCATGCGGGCGCTGTCGCTGAGTTGGCGGCGCATATCAAAAGCTTGTACCGCATCGGCAGACAGCAATTGGCGGACAAGGACTACCTGGAGGCGATCGAGACCTTCAGCGGGCTCCTGCGCCAGCATCCCGATTCTGCGCCCGCGTACTACAGCCGTGGCGCCGCCCGCTATCATGCCCGCATTGATTTGGACAAGGCGATAAACGATCTCACCACCGCCTTGCGGCTGGAGCCAAATCAATATAAAGCCTACCGCATGCGCGGCCTGGCGCGGGCCCAGCAAGGCGACTGGGCCGGCTTGCGCGACGACTGTTCGCTGGCGCTGCGCTTTCATCCCACTAGCGCCGAGCTCCACAATCTGCGCGGAACAGCCTGTTATCGTCTAAAAGATTACGACGCGGCACTGGCGAGCTTCGAAGACGCGGTCCGGCTGGACGCCAGCCGGCACGAATCTTTCTACAATCGTGGCTTGGCGCGGCATCGGCAAGGCAAACTGGCTGAAGCGGTTGAAGACTTTCAACAAGCGTTAATCCTGAATCCAGCCTTTGGCGAAGCGCAGCGGAACCTGCAGAAAGTTAGGGGGCAGCTTGCGCGCAGGCAGGCTCAGTCAAAATCTTGAGCCAGCCGCACAGCTTCTCCTCCAAGCCGTCGCGGACGCCGACAAACGACATTAGAACGGCGGACGCGTCGCCCGTCACAGCATTCCAGCGCTTGAAGCTTCTCTGACGCGAACAGCCTCTCCCTAGCATGTCTTCAACGGACCGAATATTCGCATTATCCAATTAATCCATCTTGTCTTGCGCGCGCGCCAGCCACTGCGACAAGGCAAGCGCGATCAGGGCAAGCACAATCAGAATCAGCCCGGTCCAAATGGCGGCGTTGATGTCGCGCTCGAATACGCTATAAACCAGCAGCGGCATGGTTTGCGTCTTACCCGGCAAATTGCCGGCGAAGAGGATAGTAGCGCCGAATTCGCCCAGAGCCCGCGCCCAACTGAGGATCATGCCGGCGATCATAGCGCGCCAGGCGATCGGCAGCGTAATGTACCAGAACATCAGCCAGCCATAGGCGCCGTCAACGCGGGCCGCGTCCTCGATTTCGGCGGATATGCTCGAGAAGCCCACCTGCGCCGAGCGAATGTAAAAGGGCGCTGAAATGAAGAATTGCGCCAGTATCACCGCCAGAATTGAAAACGGGATGATGATGCCGGCATCCGCCAAGAACGAACCAATCGCGCCGCGCCGGCCAAATGTGAGCAAGAGCGCCAAACCCGCGACGGCCGGCGGCATCACGATCGGCAATTCGATAAACAGGCTGATTAGCCGCTTGCCTTTGAACTCATAGCGCGAAAGCACGTATGCGAGCGGCGTACCCAAAATGGCGGCCAAACAGACCACCGCCAATGTAGAGGCGAAACTCAAGAGGGCGGCTGCAAGAATCGTCGCCGAATCAGGCAAGCCCTCCCAGGCCCGGGAACCGACTCCATTGACCAATAGAACTGCAACTGGCGCCGCCAGCAACAAAAATGCCAGCGCGCTGACGGCAAATATGAGGAGCTTATCCGGCTTCACTGGTCGCTGCTTCGCAATTGAAGACCTGCTCTTCACCATAGTCGGCGCCAGCCGCATTGGACTCGGGCTTGGCAATGGTTGATCGGGACTTGTCAAGTATAGCAGGCCAACAGAAGCCGTTTTCCGCCATGATTAACTTGGCTTCGTCCGCGCGCAGGAATTGAATGAACGCGTGAGCCAAGTCCTGCGCTTCAGCGTCATAGAGCGGCGCGATGGGATACGACGCCAGCTGATTATGCCGCTCGTCTACCGAAATAGTAATCAACTGGTCGGCGACATCACCCAGCGCGTCCGACTGATAGACCACACCCGCATCAGCCTCGCCTAGCGCCACGCGCGCAACCACTTGACGCACGTTTCTCTCTTCGGAGACCAGGTTGCGCAAAACGCGCTCGCTAAAGTCTTCGCCGTAATCTTCGTTGTAGGAAGCCAGCATGGCGTCAGTGTAGGAGCGTATCGGGGCGCCCTCCGCCGCCAGTACCAACAATAGCCCTTGCTTGGACAATTCCTCCACGGTCTGAATATTGCCGGGGTTGTCAGCGGGCACGATCACTGTCAACCGGTTGTGGGCAAAGATTTCCACCTCAGATTCGTCTACCCGTCCGCTCTCGACAACATGATCCATTTGCAATTCGTTGGCGCTGGCGAATATATCGGCGGGCGCGCCCGCCGCGATCTGCGCCGCCAGCATGGCTGAATTGGCGAAATTCAACAGAATGTCGACATCGGGATGGGCATCAACGAAAGCGGCGCCGACGGCCTCAAAGACATCGGTTAGCGATGTCGCCGCGTAGATCGTCAGGCTGCCCGCCATTTTGTCTTGCGCGCCAGATATCGCGGCGCCGAAAAACAATGCTATGACCAATTGCAGGCTTGCTCGGAAGCGCATATCTATCTCCCATCTGTGACAAGAAATGTTACGCCAAGTCATGAAAAATTCAAGCGCCCGCGCATTCCATCTTTGCCCTTGCCTCTTAGTCATCGCATGCAATTGAATGAAACGACCGACTGGCCTACGCCATACCGACGTTTGCCTAACGCCGCTATGATCCGCGCCAACAGTCCGCTATGTTTAGTGACAAGCGGCTTATGAGGGCATCATGCGTTACGGCGGGCGGTCGGGACCTCCATCGTGGTTTGTCATTCTGCTGGGCATCGCGATCGTTTTCGGTCTCTATTATCTTTGGTTCGGTTTCCGTAACTTCATGTCAACCGGCGTCAGCGTTGTAGAATCGACGCAGCAGGCGATCGAACGCCATACCGCCACCGCAGTTCGCATCCAAGAGATCGCCGTCAACGCGCCGTCGCCACTGCCAACGTTCACCCCCATACCGCCCTGCCAAGACTTCGCCGTTGGCGTTCGAGAAGCAATCGTGCGAGAAGCGCCCGACACGCGCAGCCGGATCGCCAGCGCGCTCAAAGAAGGAGCCACTGTCTGCGTCATTGCCGCGCTTCCCAATACCGAGTGGTATCTGATAGACGACAATCCGCTGACGCGCCGAATCGACAAAGTATATATGCACCGAGACATCATCTATGCCTTAAACCCAACAGCAACGCCAACAATCACATTCACGCCGCCGCCAACCAAAACCGCCACGCCTACATTCACGCCGCGCGCGCGACCGAGCCAGGCTTTGGCGCCAGCCACCATACAGCAGCGCCGGCCGCCGCCCATGCCAACTCACAGTCCCTCCCCCACCCGTCCAAGCATCAACCTCTAGCTTGCGGCAAGTTCCGCATCGACTATACTGATTTCAGCGCCATATCGTCTTGAAGTCTCTGCTTGGCGCAGCGAAAGGGAGTGCTTTTGGCCGCCATCATCCAGGTTGCAGTCGGCATTATTTTCGTGTTCATCTTGTTGAGCATCGTGGTGACCGAGGTCAACTCGCTGATCGCCAGAGCAACCAAGATGCGCGCAAAGACCCTCCGCGCCACGATAAACGCCGTCATCGAAGACCCGGTCATTCGAGCGAAAGTCTATACGCATCCGCTGATTCAGCTGGTCAAGGCAGACACCATCGCGCCAACCCAGCGCGTTTCGCGCGCTGAAGCGGAAAAGATTGCTAATAGCGCCATCGGCTCGGTCGACTTTATCGAACCGAATACCTTCGTTGAAGTCCTGCTCGACACCATCAAGGCGGAATCTGACCAGCAGCTCTTTGGCGCCCTGCTAAACGTCATCGATGGCATGCCAACGGGAGCGGAACGGCGCGGCTTGCGCGTGATGGTCAATCGCATCGTGACCAGCGGCGAGGGCATGACCGAGCTGCGCCATTCGCTGCGATTCGTGCAAGACCGACGCTATCGCAGCGCCCTCACCGATATCGTGAATCAAATCGATGAAGAGGTCAGCCTGCTCGGGCTCGAGCCGGCGACAAATGTGTCGCTGATGGCGGGCATCCGTCAGATCGAAAGCCCCAATTTGCGCCATGCGCTTTCGACTGTGATGACAAATGCGCAAAGCATGGAAGCCGCCCGCGGCAATCTGGAAATCTGGTTCAATAATTCCATGCAGCGAGCCAGCACCGCCTATGCCGGGAAAATGAAAAACCTGTCCATCTTGGTAGCGCTCTCTTTTGCGCTGGCACTCAACATCGATACCCTGCATATCGGGCGAACGCTATGGGAGGATCCGGCGCGGCGCCAGCAAATCAGCAGCCAAGCCAGCTATGCCGTGCAGGGCGGCGCCTTGCAGACCCCATTGGAAGGAAACCTGGCAGATGAGGAGTTCAGAGCAAATCAGGCAGTTGACGAGAATTCGCTGGAAGACGCGATTGAAACCGGCGCGAATGTCGCCTATCAACTTCAGGACATTCAAGACCTGAGCCTGCCAATCGGCTGGTCCTTTCAGAATGTCAGCGAATTGGCCGATCGGGGTTTCGCTTTGAACGATCCAAACAATCTCTGGAACTACTTTCCAGAGAATAATCCGGATGGCTGGCTGGGGCTCTTGGTCGCCAAGTTTCTAGGCATCGCCGCCACCGTTATCGCCGCGGCTCAAGGCGCGCCGTTCTGGTTCGGCATTGTCAACCGAATCCTCCGGCGATGACGCCGTCGCGGTCGCTGCGCCGATTGCGAATCCACCGCCGCTCTTGCCGAATTGCGCATCGGCCCCGAGTCAGCCAGCACGCGCAGTCTTCAAGCGATTGCTTGCAGCAATTGTTCTATACATATTGTTAGATTTTGTCAGTTGACATATGCCTGAAACTTGGCTCAAAATAGATTCCACAGCGGATTGTCGCTTCGCTGGCCAATAGTTGAATTAAGCTTATTCACCGAACAAGTAGAGGTCTAAAAGTGATCCAGACACTTGTAGAGCTTGCTGAGAAACGTGGTTATGTAACATTCGAGCAGATCGTAGAAGTTCTCGATGACGACGGCGAAGACCGAGCCGCCCTGCGCAATGTTCTGCTCGAATTGGAGGAGCTGGGCATCGAACTCCGCAAAGAATCGGATAGTGCCCAAGCAAAAGACGGCGCGGAGAATGTAGAGCAGGAATACGACAACCGTGACCTCCTGCAGAACCGCATCGTCGCAGATATCAGCGCCATATCGTCCGATGATCCCGTCGGACTTTATTTTCGCCAGATGGCGCAGGAACCGCTCCTGACTGCCGCCGACGAGATTGACCTGGCGAAGCGCATCGAGCGGGGATTCAAGGCGCGCCTTCGCTTGGAACATCCAGACGTCTCGAAGAAAACCATCCGCTGGCGGCGTCACTTGCGCCGATTGGTCGTGGATGGCCAGCGCGCGAGAGAACATCTGGGCCGCGCCAATACGCGACTGGTGGTGAGCATCGCCAAACGCTACATGGGCCAAGGATTGCCCTTTCCCGATCTGATCCAGGAAGGCAATGTCGGCTTGATGCGCGCGGTGGACAAATACGATTATTCCCGCGGCAACCGATTCAGCACTTATGCCACCTGGTGGATACGGCAAGCCATCACCCGCGCCCTCGCGCAAAAAACGCGCACGATTCGCATTCCCCTGCACATGACCGAGCGCATTCGCCAAATGTACCGCGCCGCCCAAGACCTGGAGCAAACGCTTGGTCGCCGTCCCACCGCCGAGGAAATTGCCGGTGCGATGGAAGTCGCGGCCGAGGCGGTTCGCGCGATGATGGACGCGAGCCAACACGCCATTGCCCTTGAACGGCCCGTGGGCGACGACGGCGACAGTGAGTTCGGCGATTTTATTGAAGATCAAGAGACGATCAGCCCGGTGGATTCGGCAACACAGAATCTGCTGGAAGAGACTATTGAAGAGGTGCTCGCGGAGTTGACGCCAAGGCAGAGCCATATTTTGCGTTTGCGATTCGGCTTGGGCGGCGGCGAACCGCATACGCTGGAAGAGATCGCCAATAAGTTTGGTCTCAGCCGCGAGCGGATTCGACAGTTGGAGAAAGAAGCGCTGCGGCGCCTGCGTCACCCGCAACTGGCGCATAATTTGCGCGACTACCTGGCATAGTCCACGATCACAGACTCTCAGTTTCAGCGAACAGAATTAAACGCGCTCTCGTTAGTGAACAATCCCTCTCCTTGCAAACGCAATGCGGTTCATTAGAATAGATGCATTATTCATGAGCCGACCCAGCGCGGTCAGGGGTCGGCCATATTCGATGAGGCAACTCAGCCGTGACCCAGCAGTTCCAGGATTTTCTCAGCAAGCGCACGCTAAGCATGCGCAAAAACCAAATTCGCGAGATTCTCAAAGTCGTTTCTCAGCCTGGCATGATATCGCTGGCGGGTGGCATCCCGGCGCCCGAGACTTTTCCGATTGAAGACCTGTACCGCATCAATGAAACGGTGCTCAATCGCTATGGCGCGGCCGCGCTGCAGTATGACTTGACCGAGGGCTTCACGCCTTTTCGCGAGGCGCTGGTCAGCTATTTGGGAGCGAAAGAGATCGACGTCAGCGCGGACGAAATCCTGGTCTTCAACGGCTCTCAAAGCGTGCTCGATACGCTGGGCAAGGTCCTCATCACGCCGGGGGATACGATCGCCCTGGAAACGCCCAGTTATCTCGGCGCCATTTCCGCCTTCAGCGCTTACGAACCGAGCTACGCCAGCATCGCCACCGACGACGAAGGCATATTGCCCGAGTCATTGGAGGAGACGCTCGACCGCCAGCGGGTCAAATTCATTTACCTGGTGACGACATTTCAGAACCCAACGGGCCGCACGCTGAGCGCCGCCCGCCGCCAGCAAGTTGCCGAGGTCGTCAAGCGGCATGGCGCGCTGGTCGTCGAAGACGATCCCTACAGCGACTTACGCTATCGCGGCGAAGCAGTTCCACCGTTCTATACCTACGCGCCGGAGAACACCGTCTACGTCAGCACCGTTTCGAAAGTGTTCGCGCCTGGCTTGCGGCTTGGTTTTTGCATAGCGCCGCCCCTGATAAAGGAGTGGCTGTATACGGCCAAGCAAGGCGCCGATTTGCATAGCAATACTTACGCCCAGGCGCTGGCCACCGAATACATCTGCGGCGGTTATCTGGACAAGCAATTGCCGCGAATCATCGAGCTGTATCGCCCGCGGCAAGAAGCGATGCTGGCTGCCCTGGATGCGAACATGCCAGCCGGCTACCGTTGGACGAAGCCTGACGGCGGCATGTTCATCTGGGTGGAGGGGCCCGACGGCGTCGATGCGGAAGCGCTTTATTGGAAGGCGGTTGAGCAAAAGGTCGCCTTCGTGCCGGGCAAGTATTTCTTTATAGATCCAGCGGACGGGCTGCCGACGATGCGCTTGAATTTCACGCGAGCGCATGAAGAAGCGATTGTGAAGGCGATCGGCAATCTGGGCCAGGTCGCGCGCGAATTCGCCAGCGAATAGAAGCGGCAATTTCCAGCATATGCGATAAACTGGGGCGATGACGTCGCAAATGCCAACAACCGAAAGTACAGAAACTGAATCGACAGGATTGCGCGCGCTGATCCTGTCATTTTATTTGCCCGCCCTGATGGTCACCCTGGGGCAGGGTTTGCTGGTGCCGATTCTGCCGCTTTTCGTCGTGGACTTCGACATCAGTTACGGCTTGATCGGTCTGGTGTTGGCGGGCGAAGGCATCGGCACGCTGATCGCCGATGTGCCGAGCGGTATGATACAACGGCGTTTCGGCAACAAGCAGGTCATGATGATGGGGCTGCTGGTGAAGGCGGTTTCGGTGCTCCTGCTCTTCTTCGCGCCTTCTATTTGGAGCGTGCTCGCGCTGCGCCTGTTCGCCGGCTTCGGCCGCGCCATGTACACGATTTCGGCGCATGTATACGTCACAGACCATGTCGAATTGAGCCAGCGCGGCAAAGCCATATCGATGTTCGGCGGGACGCATCGGCTGGGTGGATTCATCGGTCCAGCCATTGGCGGCGTCGCCGCGGGCCTGCTAGGATTGCGCGCGGTATTTATTCTTGTCGGCTTGGTCACGGCTGTCGGGCTGATCCTGGTCGTCCTGTTCACGCTCAAGGGCAAGCGGGAGAAACAGAAGCTTAGCGCCAAAGATCGGCATGAATTGCATATCAAGTCCGTATTGGTCTCCAATTCTCGCGTATTGGCTTCCGCGGGCACGGCGCAGGTCTTCGGGCAGATGATCCGCGCCGGGCGCACCATCATCATCCCGCTCTTCGCCGCTGAAATTCTGGGGCTGGCGGTCGACCAAATCGGACTGATCGTCAGTCTGTCGGTGGCGGTTGATTTCAGTTTATTCGTGGTCGCCGGCTGGCTGATGGATCGCGTCGGTCGCAAGTTCGCCATCGTGCCTTGCTTCGGCATTCAAGCGCTGGGCATGGCGCTGGTGCCCTTCGCCTCCAGTTACGAGGGCTTGCTTTTCGCGGCAGTTTTGATCGGCATCGGCAACGGCTTGGGCTCGGGCACGATGATGACGCTGGGCGCGGATCTCTCGCCGGCGCGCTCCAGAGGCGAATTCCTGGGCGTCTGGCGCTGGATCGGCGATATGGGGCATACCGGCGCGCCGCTGGTGGTCGGCATCGTGGCTGATATCCTCGTGCTGACCTCGGCCATTTGGGTGATCGCCGGGTCGGGCTTGGTCGCCGCCAGCATCTTCCTGTTCTTCGTGCCTGAGACGCTCAAGCGCAAACATCCCTTGGCGGCTGCGTGACGTCCCCCTCACCCCCCGAGGTCAAC